>JAGDAG010000036.1 GCA_017959625.1 Abditibacteriota bacterium
AAAGTTTTCGCCCATATGTCTTTTTATGGACGATACGGTGTGGTCGGGATTCAGGACAGCCTGTCTTTTGGCTGTGACGCCTACCAGCCTGTCATTCCCTTTGAAAGCAACCACCGAGGGGGTAGTTCTGGCTCCTTCGGAGTTTGCTATAACTGTGGGCTCGCCGCCCTCCATAACTGCAACAACAGAGTGTGTTGTTCCCAGGTCTATACCTACTGTCTTTGCCATTTTGGCGCCTCCATAGATGATATAAAAATGATTTCGATGATACTGCGGGGGTGTGTTTGGCTTGTATCAAGTCACTTGAGTGTCTTGCACTCAACTTGTCCCCCTCACTTATATTATACACTGTTTCAACGGGAAATGTTCCTGTTTTTTTGGTTTTTTTCAGAAAAAAAAGCGTTTTTTCGGGGTTCTTTGCGGGTTTTCCGGCAGAAGAACAAAAAGCCGGGCTGCGACGCCTTGTTATTTGACTTTAGCGCGGCCGGCTCATATGCGGCGGGGAGAAACAAAAAAAACCGGCAAGAGCCGGTTTATGTGGCAGCCACGGCGGGATTCGAACCCGCGATCTTCGCCGTGAGAGGGCGATGTCCAAGGCCGCTAGACGACGTGGCCGCATCAACACTTGTATTATATCATATATAAGATGAAAAAACAATATACGTCGGGTGGGGCTCGAACCCACGACTCTCGCCTTAAAAGGGCGATACTCTACCACTGAGTTACCGACGCGCAAAAAAAATGGCTCCTCGACCTGGACTTGAACCAGGAACCCTTTGATTAACAGTCAAATGCTCTGCCGATTGAGCTATCGAGGAACAGCAACATTTATATTATACACCCTGCGCCCGGGCTTGTCAACGCCTTTCGAAAGGGCGGCGGGAGAGTGATATAACCTGCCGGCAAATATTATTATATCTTTTTTTCGGGGTAAAGTCAATACCGCGGGATATATGCCGGCGAAAAAAATGAACATTATTTATGGTATAATATCTATGCGGCGCGGCAGTCTGCGCCGCATATATCCTGTTTCGGAGGAGGCTTTTATATGAAACTGTTATTGTTTGCTTTTTTGTTCCTGCTTGCGGGGCTGCCGCTTTGGGCCGGCATATTCCGGGGCGTTGAGGCTCCGGAGAGCAAGGCGGACCCCGGAGAGCTGAGGGGAAAGAGGATAAAAGGGACCTACACCAGAGTTTACCCCAAAAAAGGGCCTGCGGACGCCAGGCTCCACCGGGCCCTGAAGCCGGGCATCCCGGTGAAATACGAGATGTATTTTTCCACAGGCTTCAAAAACGACGGCTCCGACGCCCTGATACTCATCTGCGATCTGCTGGCGGAGGCCCCCGTTAAGGCCATGGAGACCCTGGCCCGGGAGAGCAAGGCCCCGGACTTCGTTGCCATAGGCTTCACCCACACCGATCTGGAGCCCACCCTGGAGGGAGGCAGCACCCGCTGGATGCGGAAGGATCTGCTGGACCTGGCCACACGGGACGCGGTGGACTTTATGACCGACGAGGTGCTGCCGGCGCTGGAAAAGGAGCACGGCTACCGGGTGTCTCCGGATCCGGACATGCACTATATGCTGGGAGGCTCCTCCGGCGCAGTGTGGGCGTGGGACGCCTGCTGGTTCCGCAACGACTATTTCCGCCGCTGCTACCTTTCCAGCCCCACCTTTTCCGCCATCAATCTGGGGGAGGAGATACCGTTTCTCATGAGAAAGCTGGAGCCGCGCCCCATCAAGGTGGTCCTGAACACCGGCACCATCGAGCCCGACGATTATTTCGGCGCCTCCTATCCCATCGCCCTTCAGACGGAGCGGGCCCTGGATTTTGCGGGCTACGATTACAAATACTGGATATTTGAGGGCGAAGGGCACTGCAGCCGTTTCAACCACTACGAATCCCAGCTGGAATTCATGGAATGGATGTGGAAGGACTGGGACACCGTCCCCGTGGCGCATCCCCGTATCTGCGCCCGCCTGTCGGAAATGACGGGAGGAAAGGAAGGCTGGAAAAAAGCCCCCAAGGGGACCCGGCTCCCCGCTAAGGACAGGGCCGTGGGCCCCGCGGGAGAATACACGGCCCGGGGAAGCAAAATAATGCTCACGGACAAAAAAGGCGCAAAGACCGTGGCGGCCAAAGGCTTCGGCAGCATATCGGATCTTGCGGTCTCCGCCGACGGCTGGAAGCTGTACGTCGCGGACAGAAAGAGCAACTTTATTTATTCGCTTTCCATAGAAAAGGACGGCAGCCTTACCCAGCTTTTGAAGCTCTGCCCTCTGCACCGGGCCGCCGACGCCCGGCGCCTGGGAGCGGAAGCGCTGGCGGTAGCCTCCAACGACCGTATCTTTGCCGCTGCGGAGCTGGGGATCCAGTGTTCCATATCCACCGGAGTGGTGGATGTCATACTGCCTCTCCCCGGCGATCTTCCCTGCGACGGAGTGTATCTGGAAGGGAACACCCTTTACGGGGTCTCCGGCAAAAACGTTTTTACAAGGGAGATCAATTTTGCCGCAAAGGACGGGCAGCTGCATCCGGCGGCATACAATCTGCTGTAAACGGCCCGCGCCCGGGGAAAACCTTTGCGGTTCCCCGGGCTGTCTTTGAAAACCCTGCGCGGATATAGTATAATATATGTTGTCACGTGTTGTTACGCAAGGAGAATAGTTATGTTATCTGATATCGAAATAGCCCAAAATGCAAAGATCCGGGATATAGAAGACGTAGCCGCGGATCTGGGCATCGGGCCCCGGTTCCTTTATAAATACGGCAGGGACAAGGCCAAGATCGACCCGCAGTGCGTCGGGGACATACCCCGGAAGGGCCGGCTGGTCATAGTCACCGCCATAACTCCCACGCCGGCGGGCGAGGGCAAGACCACCACCCTTATAGGGCTTGCCGACGCTTTCCGCCGTCTGGGCCAAAAGTCCGTGATAGCCATGCGGGAGCCCTCCCTGGGGCCCTGCTTCGGTATGAAGGGAGGCGCCTGCGGCGGCGGATACGCCCAGGTGCTGCCCATGGAGGACATCAATCTGCACTTTACCGGGGACATCCACGCTATCGGCGCCGCCCACAATCTGCTGGCGGCCATGCTGGACAACCATATCTTTCAGGGAAACGCTCTGGATATAGACCCGGATTCCATAACCTTCAAACGGGTGATGGATATGAACGACAGGGCTCTCAGGCACATCACCGTGGGCAGGGGAAAAACCGACGGCGCAGAGCGGGAAAGCGGCTTCGAGATAACCACAGCCTCGGAGATAATGGCGCTTTTCTGCCTTGCTTCCGATCTTGCCGACCTGAAAAAGAAGCTTGCCGGGGTGATAGTCGCTTCCAACGGAAAAGGGGAGCCGGTGACCTGCGGCGACCTGAAGGCGGACGGCGCCATGGCGGCTCTGCTGAAGGACGCCCTAAAGCCGAACCTGGTGCAGTCGATAGAAGGCACTCCGGCTTTCGTCCACGGAGGCCCCTTTGCCAATATAGCCCACGGCTGCAATTCCCTTATAGCCACCGATACGGCCCTCAGGCTGGGAGACTGGGTGGTGACGGAAGGAGGCTTCGGTTCCGATCTGGGGCTGGAAAAGTTTATCGATATCAAATGCCGCCGGGCGGGGCTTGTCCCTCACGCCGCGGTGCTGGTGGCGACTCTCAGAGCCGTGAAATACCACGGCGGAGCAGAGAAGTCGGCCCTTGCCGCGCCGGACGCCGGCGCTCTGCGGGCAGGCTTTGAAAACGTCCGCAAACACATAGAAAACGTGCGTTGTTTCGGCGTGGAGCCCTTCGTGGCCCTGAACCGGTTCGACAGCGATACCGAAGAAGAAACTGCGCTGTTCGAATCTCTCTGCCGCGAAGCCGGAGCGGGCTGTTATCTGTCGGAGGTCCACACCAAAGGCGGAGCCGGCGCCCTGGAGCTTGCCCGGGCCATCGTTAAGCATCCCGGGACCGCCGGGCTGCGTTTCTCCTATGACGAAAAAAGCGGCATAGAGGAGAAGCTCTCGGCCGTGTGCGCCCGCATATACGGCGCCGACGGGGCGGATCTTACGCCGGAAGCCCGGGAGGACGCCGCCGCTATAGAAAAAAACGGACTGGCGGCGCTGCCGGTGTGCATAGCCAAAACGCAATATTCCTTTTCCGACGACCCCAAGCTTATCGGGCGTCCCCGGGGCTTCCGGGTGACGGTCCGCCGCCTCAAGGCCTGCGGAGGGGCCGGGTTCATAGTGGCCTATGCGGGAAAGATACTCACCATGCCGGGGCTCCCGAAGGTCCCCGCCGCCAACGGCATAACCGTCTCCGACGACGGACGGATAGACGGACTATTCTGACACTTGTATCCCCGAAGCCCTTCGGGGCTTTTTTTTTGGCTGTTGAAACAGTATTAAGAAATATGTTATCATATAATTGAAATATTAAACAAGGAGAAACCAATGAAGAAAGGTTTTACACTCATCGAACTTTTGGTGGTCATCGCCATCATCGCCATTCTGGCGGCCATCCTCTTCCCCGTGTTCGCGCAGGCAAGAGAAAAAGCCCGCCAGACCCAGTGCCTCTCCAACTTCAAGCAGATAGGCACCGCTACAGCCATGTACTGCTCCGACTGGGATGAATATATGCCCTCCTTCTACGCCGGGCTTTATCCCCACTTCTCTTCCAGCATGCCTGCCCGCTGCGGCACAGGCGCCGGAAACGCCGTTTACGTGGCCAGCATGCACGGCTACACCCTGCACTATCTCATAGTGCACAACGCCATGATGCCCTACATGAAGAACATCAATCTGTTCTTCTGTCCCTCCGCCGACTGGAAGGCCAGCAACCTGGGCAAAGGCATCAACGACCTCACCACCACCTGCTACCGCTTCTGCCTGTGCCAGGACACCTACCGCTCCGACGTTCCTACCGGCGCTATCAAGAAGCCCGCTCAGTTTGCGGTATGGCATGAGTGGATGGCTTACCACAAGAGCAAGGAACAGAACGGTATAGCCCATCAGGCTCCCCTGGCAGTGAACGCCGTATTTGCAGACGGCCACGCCCAGCTGTGGAAGTGCGAGAGAAACATAGGCACCAACATCTGGGACTTCAACTGGCCCGCATACTGGGAAGGCAACCTGAACGGCTGGGACAACTCCTTCATGTGCGAAGCCGGCTGGGATATCGGCGGCAACAACTAAACGCAAAAAAGAAACTGCTCTCCGGAGCAGTTTTTTTTTGACCCTTCGGGCGCTGCCCCGGCCCCGCGGCGTCACGCAGGCTGCCTATGCTGTTGCGTGTCATCCCGGCGACGGCTTGCCAAGGGCAAGGCGGCGGTAAGAGATCTCCCTGTCATAGAAGTTGCTCTTGCC
>JAGDAG010000037.1 GCA_017959625.1 Abditibacteriota bacterium
CCACACCAGCGCGTAGTCCTTTAGCTCTCCGCAGGTATAGTCAAGTCTGTGATCGGGGGCGTTTGGCAGCCCGAAGGGATCGGCCCAGGGGGTGTAGGTGAACTCCTGGCCCCCGCATACTTCCTTCAGGTCCGCTTCGGCAATGCTCCTGGCCCGGACCAGTATCTCCCGTCCGCCGGGCAGGGTCTTATATACGTCCTCAAAGGAGTTGTTCATATAATAGACCTTTTTGCCTTCCCCGGTGTCTATCACCGAGGATATCACACTGTCAAACTCTCCGTCCACGCGCCTTGCTGCCAGACAGCCCGGATCGGGCTCGCCAGCGTTCACCAGCCTGCAGCGCGCGCTCCAGGGGCCGTTTTCCGAATACAGGCAGGCGGAGACCAGCCCCAGATACAAATACTCGTCCTCGGGGAACACCACCGTCCACCCCTCGCCCAGAGGCCGGGCGGCGGAAAGAAGAGCCTTCTCATCCATCTCATCGAGAACCGGGATCGTGACATCGGCGTCCAGGCCATCCCCCTTAGCATTTTTGGCGGCGGCCGCGTATTCCTCCGGGATGCCCGGGGTAAAGGACTGCCTGCTCTTTTTCAGCCAAGCGCAGTTTTTGCCTTCCACGTTCACCAGAGGCAGCGTGTCATTGGAAGCGAAGAGGACCCCGCCGTTTTTCACCCAGGCTTCCAGCCTGTCCAGGGTAGCCTGCTCGTAGGTCTTTCCGGCCAGCAGGACTATGGCGGAAAAACGGTCCGCCAGACCGTCCTCTATCATATTCTCGTCCAGCCATTCGAAGTCCTGGGCGCGCCTCAGCAGAGAGGAACGCCTGATGAAGTCGTATATGATGCCGGGCTTCAGGCTCAGGGAGGTATTGGGCATAAGGGCGGCAATCTTCAGCCGGGGCGTATTCTTCCTGAAATACTTATTGTATTCCGCGAATTTGATGCCCCGCACGTTGGGCAGGTCGGGAGCGTCCATAAGGTATTTGAAATACGCCCCTATTGCGCCGCCCGCCGCAGCGTCGAACACCCGGGTCACTATCCCGTCGGGGGTGTTGTCCCCGCCGGGCTCCGTGGTGTAATACTGCCCGTACAGACGGCAGGCGGAGGACACCATACGGGTCACCGAAAAGTTCTCAAACACGTTATCGCCCTGGTTGGTGATGCGTATGCCGGCGCCGTAGGGGGCGATGCGCCGGGCCTGGTCGGAGAAGTCGGCTCCCATCATGGGGTTGCCGTCCCCTCCCGTGCAGAGATATATGGGGGTGTCGGGATAGAGCTCCCGGGCGGTCTTCACCCAGAACTCCGCCAGGTCCGTCATGGAGGAGTAATACCATTTGTGAAAGTCAACGAGAGCCCTGTCCGAATACTTCTTTCCGCCGGCTACAGGGGGCTCGACGTCGTCAAAGCTTTTGAATCCCGCTTTCCAGGCCTTGTTGAGAGCCTTGACGTCGCCGTATTTTTCCTTCAGAAACTGCCTCAGGCTGTCCTTCGCGTATTTGTCGCCGCACCAGTAG
>JAGDAG010000038.1 GCA_017959625.1 Abditibacteriota bacterium
AAAACGGCGCCCCGGAAGGGGCGCAATTTTTTTATTTACGGGGTCTCGGGAGCCCGTTTCCGCCTTTTTTGTATTCCATGGGGCTGACTCCCGTCCGTTTTTTGAAAAAGTTGGAAAAATATCCGGGGCTGGAAAACGACATCTCGTAGGATACGTCGGTGACGCTCATTCCTTTTTCCAGCAGCGAAACGGCATACGAGGCCCTCAGGGCGCTGAAATAATCCGTGGGGCTCATGCCGGCAAACCTGTGAAAGATGTTCCTCACGGAGGTGGCGCAGTGGCCGGCCACCCTTTCCAGTTCCCCGAGGCGTATCTGCCTGGTTATATTCTGCTCCATATACCCCACCATTTCCGAAAATATCTGCGCATCCTGGGAAAGAGGCTTCGGTTCCGTAACGGCGCTCTCCTCCTGTTTCATTTCTATGAGCAGCGCTTCCAGCAGCGCCTTTATCAGAGTCAGGCCGGCCGGGGCGTGTTCGGGCCTCGCGATCTCCTGCTCCAGAAGCGAGAGCAGCTTTTTTTCCTTTTCTCCCGCTTTTTTGCTGCCTGCCGAGAGGAACTCCGAAAGCCCGTCTCCCGTGAAAGACACCGTCATGATGCTCACGGAGCCGTTTTCGGCGTTCATGCCGTGGAGCAGCCACGGGCTGTGGAGCACCAGCATGCCGGGACGCGTCCTGAAGACCCCCGCCCCGGTGGTGACTATGCATTCGCCGCTCAGAAAGTAGGAAAGCTCCCACATGGGATGGGTCTCTCCCAGAAACACGTAATGCGAATAGGTTTTTATAAAGGCCGTATGGACGGCGTTGATCTTTATGGCGGGGGTCAGCAGAGTCTCGCTGAAGATCATTTTTTTCTTCTCCTGCCGGTCTGCTCCAGAAACAGCGAAAGGGCCAGGGTCCTGTCCGTCTGTATTATGTCGTAGCCCCGGTCCGCCAGCCAGCCCCAGGCGTATTCGGGGCCTTCGGTAAAAGCGGCGTCGTCGGAATGGCCGGCGGAAAGCTGCTTTTTGCAGTTGTAGATGATGGCGTTGGCCCAAACCAGTTTGCCGTCCCTGTGCAGCCTTTCCGCGTATTCCGCGCTGCCTGTTTCGCAGTTCTCCGAAGCAAAACAAACCTCGGCCCCCACGTAGTTGATGCGCCGTTTTTTCAGCTCTTCGTGGATCCCTCCGTCGGTTTCCCCCAGTATGGGCAGATACGCTACGTCGGGGGCGTATTCCTCCATGATGTCAAAGAGCTCCCGCCGCGGCGCGGATTTGACCACTGTCTGGTCGGTCATGTCCCACGCCTTTATCATATCGCTTATGGCCCGGGGGTTCTCCCAGAACTTGTCTGTATTCAAATAGCATTTCCCCTTGAAACGCGCCAGCACTTCTTCAAAGGTGCAGAGGCCGAACTGGGTGGGAGTGTCGTCATAATTGACGTAGCGAAGCTGTTTTATCTCTTCGTCGGAGAGCTCCCTTATGCTGCCTTCATAGTTCAGGTGCGCTTTTTCCATCCCCGGATGCAGTATCCACAGGGTGCCTTCCCTGCTGTAATTGAGGTCCACCTCTATCATGTCGGCGCCGTGGCGCGCCGCCGCCTCGTAGGAGGCCATTGTGTTGGGGGGCACGTTGCCTCCCGCTTCGCCCCGGTGGGCCGCTATTATTATCCGCTGCGCGGCGTCGGCAAAAATATCCATTATTATTTTATCCTTTTATACTCTATCAGCAGGCTGCCGGGCTTTTCCCGGATAAGGGCGGTGAACCGCTTCAGCTCACTCCCTTTCACGGTTTTTTTCTCCTGCAGGTCATAGGTCTCGTACAGGCTTATTTCATAATCTGCATCGTCGTCTATGTCACGGAAGGCCAGCTCCACTCCGCAGAAGGGGCAGTCTTCCCTTCTGAACACCACGGCGTAGCCGTCCTCTTCTTCCGGCCTGCTGTACTGCCAGGCGCAGACGGAATCGGTGCCGGTATCGGGCCTCATGAGGACGTAAAAATTGCCCGGGTGGTATTTGCGCAGGCGTTTGCACTCCTCCAGGGCCTTTTTCAGCTCCTCCCGGGGGTAGTCCGGGCTCCGTGGGTCGTCCACGAAATCCAGCCCTGTGTTGTAGCCGCTGCGCATGTCGTATGGGGTCTTGGCCATGCACGCCCCTATGGACCAGGGGATATAGAAATTCAGGTTGCAGGTGATGAGCTGGTTCAGGCGGGCGTATTTCAGAGTGTCCAGCCCTATATGGCAGTAGGAATCGCTGCGCCAGTAGGGCAGAGACCTGCTTATGAGCTCCAGGTCCAGCCTGGTCCCCCCGCCTGCGCAGTTGTCTATGAGCAGCCCCGGATTGTTTTGGACCAGCTCGTCCCAGAAGCGGTAGAGGGCGGTGCAGAACACGTCTTCGGCTATGCCCTCCCTGTCCGGCGCGGTCTCCCCCAGAAACCGGGCAACGCGTCCGTAGTCCGTCATGGAATCGGTGCGCCATATATCCACGCCCCATTCCCGGAATATGCCGGTCATGACCTCCAGCATATATTTGTAGCCCTCCGGGTCCACCAGGGCAAAGCTGCCCTCCATGTCAAACTCCGGATGCTCCTCGGCTATATAGGTGCCGGGCTGCACGGTCTCCGGAGCCAGCCACAGCAGGGTCTTCATGCCGCTTTCCCTGACCAGCCTCGTTACGGGCTTCATGCCATGGGGATATCTCACCGGGTCCGCTATATCCTTTGCCGGCAGGCGGTAGTTGCCCATGCAGGCGGGAAAGCCGTCCTTCAGATACCAGGCGTCGAACCACGTGCATTCAAAGCCCAGGCCCCGGAACGCCCTGACGTAGCTTATGTCCAGGGCTTCCGTGGCGGCGTTGGTATCCTTGGCGCAGGAGGCGCAGCACAGCTTGATAAAGGCCGGCTCGCCGTTTTCCCGGGGGATGATATGGTTTATCATACACTTGCGGAAGGAATCATAGCCCGCCTGCACGTCCGGCCCGTCGTAAAGGGATATCAGTATCCTGGCGCTGCGCAGGGTCTCTCCGGGCTTCAGATAAGTGTTCACCCTGTCTCTGCCTGCCCTCAGGGCGAGAGTGTCCCCCTTCCTGTCAAAGGAGGCCTTCCAGCTGCCGGTCCAGCCTATGCCGCAGACCAGGCCCCCGCCGGGGAGCCCCAGTCCGAAATACGGCGAATATTCCCCGCCGCAGGGCATGGAGCCTACGCTTCCTATACGGACGGCCTTGCCGGGCTGCAGGTATTCGGGCAGCATCTTGAACTCGTCCCAGCAAAACTCCCTGTAGCCTATGGAGCCCTTGGTTTTCAAAAGCAGCATGGAGCCCGGAAAGCTCCTGGCTTCTTCGTCATAGGGGATGGCGGAGTTTTTTGGCAGGTCGGCGGGGAGGCTGCTCTTAATGAGGGGCGCTTCCCCCGGGGAAGTTACGTCCAGGGCCAGAGCCGAGATATCCGAGATCACGGGGGTGTTTTGTGTTCCGGTGTTGGTGAAATACACCGTCCAGTCCAGGCTGTCGCAGTCTTCGTAGATACGGGCGTCAAAAACCGCCTGCAGGCCCGTTTCCGGGTCGGTGAAGGTCACGGTTTTGCGGCTTTCGGAGGCGCTTACGCGCTTGTCGGCCCCGGTTTTTTCCCACCCGGGCAGCAGCTCGTCGGAGGACCTGCCTCCGTAGATGAAGCAGAAGGGCAGCCTGGCCCCGTATTCCGCAGAGCTCATGAGCTCGTCAAGCCAATATACCTTTCCCGAGCGGCCGGTGCAGCGGGCTTCCGCCCAGTCCCACTGGTCGCTGGTTATGCCGTCGCCGGCGTCGTCCACCCGCAGCTCCAGGGTATGGGCGTCGGCAAGGGTCATCTCCAGGTCAAAAAAGCTGCCGTCCCCTTTCATGACGGGGGAGGTGAACACCTCTTTGCCGTCGGCCGTGACGTGCCCCCGCACCGAGGCGGGGGAGCCGGTCATCTGTCCGTCTATGCCGTAGGAGCAGGCAAAGGACACTATGGGCTCCCGGAAGGTAAAGGTGAGGGCGCCGTTGGCGTGGGCGCCTATGCCTCTTTGGAATTCCCTGTCCCCCAGGCGTATGGGCATGCCCGTGTTGTGTATGCAGCGGTTGACCCTGGCCGCGCCTTCGGTCACTTCAAAGGAGGCGTCCCGTTTCGGAGCAAAGGCTTTGCCCGAAAGGGCGCTGCCCAGCAGTCCGGAGGCTATGGAGCCGGCGCAAAAGGCTGCCGCCGGCAGCAGGAGCAGGATGATGCAGATGATGGTCTTCACGGCTTTGTTCTCCGTTTTGTTGGCCTTCTCTGCGGGGAGAGCCCCCGCAGAGAAGACAGCTCTATTTTATCCGCGCGTATTCTATCAGCAGGCTGCCGGGCTTGTCGGCGATCACTACGTTGAGATCCTGCAGCTCCCTGCCGGAGACCTCTCCGGTTTCCTTCAGGTCGTAGGTCTCGTAAAGGCTTATGCGGTAGCGGGCTTTCTCGTCTATGGCTTTGAAAGGCACGTCGATGCCGCTCCAGGGGCATTCCTCTCTTCTGAACACCACTGCGTAGCCGTCCTCTTCTTCGGGCCTGTGATACTGCCAGGCGCACACCGAGGAGGCCGTGTTGTCCGCGTTGAACAGGGAGTAAAAGTCTCCCAGGTGGTATTTCCGCAGGCGTTTGCACTCCTGCAGGCCTTTCTCCAGCTCCGCCTTGGGATAGTCGGCGGGACGGGTGTCTCCGCAGAAGGATATGCCCGTGTTGAAGCCGCTGCGCAGGGAGTAGGGCGTCACTGCCAGGGTGCCTCCGGTGCTCCAGGGGATATAGTGGTTCAGATTGCTGGTGATCAGCTGGTTGAGGCGGGCGGACTTGAGGTCGTCGTTCTGCACCCACACGTTGCTGTCCGAGCGCCACAGGGTGATGGAGCGGCTCATGAGCTCCAGCTCCAGACGGGTGCCGCCGCCGCAGCAGTTGTCTATGAGCAGGCCCGGGCGTTCCGCTCTCAGGTCGTCCCAGAAACGGTAGAGGGCGGTGACGAACCTGTCTTCGGCAATGCCCTGCCGGTCGGGAGCCGTCTCTCCCGTAGATGTCATGAGGGCGAGCAGGTCCGTGCCGGAGTCCGTACGGAAGATGCTCACGTCCCATTCTTTGAAGCAGGTCAGGAGGAAACGCTTCATATAATCGTAGGCTTCGGGATCAACCAGGGCAAAGCTGCCGCCGCCGGGCTTGCCATCGGCAGTCATGACCCATTCGGGATGCTCCTCAGCCAAAAAGGTGCCCGCCACCACGTTCTCGGGGGCGAACCACATCATCACCTTTTTGCCGTAGGCGGTGATAAGGTTTGTAAGGGGCTTCATGCCGTGGGGGAACCTCACCGGGTCCGGAAGGTCGGACACGGGGAAGTGATAGTTGCCCATGCCCGCCGGGAAGGCGTTGCGGTGGTACCAGGCGTCGAACCAGCTGACCTCAAAGCTCATATCCCTGAAGGACTTGATGTAGGCTCTGTCTATATCCTCGGTGGTGGTCACCGCTTCCTTGCCGGAGGTGGAGTAGGCCAGAGGAATGAAGGCCGGCTTGCCGTCCAGCTTCGGTATGATATGCCGTATCATGGCCCGGCGGAAGCAGTTGAAGCCCTCCTGCAGGCCCGTGCCTTCGTAAAACACCGTGAGAGATCTGGCGCTGCGCAGGGTCTCCCCGGGCTTCAGATATGTGTTGACGCCGCTGCGGCCGGCGCTGATGAAGAGCTCCTTGCCCTCTCTGGAAAAATCCGCTTCCCAGGTGCCGGACCAGCCCAGGGCGCTGACTATGCCGCCGGTGGGCCACTTCACCGCAAAATAGGGGGAATGATCTCCGCCGCAGGCGGAAAGGCTGCCGTGGCGTATCTCTATGGGCTTCTCTTCCTGCAGGAACCGGGGGGTGAGTTTGAACTCGTCCCAGTTGAACCTGGCGCAGCCGATGGAGCCGGCGGTGGTGAGCACTATGACGTCGTTTTTGTCGTTGGGGCCGCTTGTGTCGGCGAACATGAGCCCCGTGGGCAGGGTGCCTTTGCCCGCCGGCGCTTCTTCGGGGTTATTGACCCGCAGGTCAAGGGACTTCACGTCGGATATGACCGGGGTGTTCTCACTCCCCTTGTTCTCAAAATACAAGGTCCAGTCCAGGGCCTGCTCCGGCTCGTAGATCTTTACTATAGCCTTTACTTCCAGCCCCGTGTCCGGGTCGGAGTAAACGTAGGTCTTTTCCGTGGCGTTCCCCGTTTTCTTCTCGGTTTCCTCAAATCTCCAGTTCGGCAGACAAACGTCGGAAGACACCCCGCCGTATTTGAAGCTGAAAGGGTAGCCCGGCTCTATTTTGGAGCCGCCCGCCAGAACGTCCAGATAATACTTTTTGCCGGAGGCGCCGACCACGTAGGCCTCCGCCCAGTCCCACTGGTCGCAGGTGGGACCGTCCTCCGCGTTGTCCAGGGCCAGCTCGATGGACTCCGCTCCGTCAAAGGCCAGAGCGATATCCAGCACCGAGTTGTCGCCCTTGACGGCTCCCTCGGTCTGCCACACGGTCTTGCCGTCGGCGTAGATATAGGCCCGCACCGAGGCGGGAGTGCCCGCCATCTGGCTGTCTATGCCCGCCTTGCTCCGAAAAGCCTTTATGGGCTCGTCAAGGCTGATCTTCAGGCGGCCGGGGGCGTGGGTGCCGATGCCCCTGCCGTATTCCCTGCCCCCCAGGCAGATGGGCTGGTTGGTCTCGTGGACGCACCGGTTGATCTTGGTGGTCTTGCCCGGCTCGAATTCCTGCAGTATCTCAAAATACTTTTTGCCCTCTTCTTTCTGCGCCTTTCCGCCGCCGAAGGCGCTGTCGGCAAATTCCGATAGGTTTACGGCAAATACCGGCATGGCCCAAAGTATGATTGCCGGGATCAGCGCCATTAATACAAGCTTCACTTTTTTCTCCGTTTTTTATTATTATCCGGACCGTTATGCCAAGGCCCCGCCGCGGATAACGCGGCCCGCTTCGGCATAAGCGCCGCAGATACAATACTATTATAGCACAACCGGCGGTATAAAAATGCGCCGCCTTCCTCCGGCGGGAAACTTCGGTTTCGGACGGAAAGCATTTTCAAACGCTTTTTTGCCGGGCTGTTTTCCTGATACGGCTCAAAGCAGGTCTTTTTTGAGGCCTGCTTTTTTTGCGCCGGCGCCTTCCGCCGCTTTTGTGTGCTATAATAGTGGTGTAAAGTTTGATCTTTGGGAGATGGCGTATGATAAAGGCTTTTGTTTGTTTTGCGGTTTTCCTCGTTTGCGGATCCCTTATGGCCGGTACTGCCGAGTTCCGGGCCCTTGCCTCGCAGTGGGGAGGCTGGGGCGACGGCGGGACCATATCGGTGGAAGAATTCGATTCCCGCCCTTCCGTGCATTTGGTCTGGAAGGACGATCCTTCCTCGGAGCTGGGATTCTGGGCCCTTTCAAGAAGCGTGAACGTAAAAAACTTTGCCGGCTTTTCCTTTGACGTTTTTGTAAAAAGCCTGGAGCCGGAAAGCAGCGTTGCGTTTTTTGTCTCGGAAAAGGACGGCGACAGGTGGGTGGCGGTGCGCCGCGCCGCCGATACTCC
>JAGDAG010000039.1 GCA_017959625.1 Abditibacteriota bacterium
CACGAACTGGCCTCCGGACTCAAAATAGTAGTCCTTTTGCTCTATGGACCCGCTGCAGTTCTCCGCAAAGGCCAAAAACTGCAGCCGGAAGGTGAACCAGTGGCGCACAAAGCCGTAATTCTTGCGTTCCCGGGGCAAAAGAGGCACGGAATCGGGATAGAGCCCGTGGAGCATCTCCGCCAGGCCGGAATAGAGGTGCTTGTCCCTTTCCCCGTCCCCGTAGCTGACGGTGCAGTCTCCCAGCAGATACTGCTTGGGGCCGAAGCCCGCCACCTTTTCCACCGCCGGGTTTTTAAAGAGGTCGATCCTGCCGTCGGTATACTGCCTGAGGAGATGGGCAAAAGCGGCGTAGTGGCCGAAGCCGTATTCCCAATAGCCTATGCCCTCCAGGCAGGAGCCGTCCGCGGGATAGCCCGAAAAGGCGGTCTCCATGGTTTTCAGGAGCCGGGGCAGCTGCCTGTCGAATTCTGCGGGATCATGATACATGAGAGTGGCCCCCACTCCGCAGCCGCATACGGCCCCCCAGTTGTGGCGGACGTTTTCCCAGTGTATGGTATGGCTTTTGTAGGGCTCTATTATCTGTCTTCTGAGCTCTCTGTGGGCCGCAGTCCGCACTTCCTCGTCCACCCTGTCTCCCAGAAACCACAAAAGCTCCGCCATGGCCCCGCCGGTAAGGGACGAGGTCAGGTCTATGCTGTCGCCGTGGAACAGCATCCTTCCGTAATGGGCGGGCAGCATCCAGCATTCCTCTTCGCATATGGCCCACACGGCGTCGTGAAAGGAATCCAGATACTTCTTTTCCTCCGGATATGCCAGGGCCAGGATCCCCGCCGCGTGCATCAGGTCCCTGCGCACCAGCATGGGCTCTTCAAACTGGTCCCTCTCTCCCGTTATATGGGTAAGGTGCCGGGAGGTATAGGTGATGTTGTTTATCTCCTCCCTGTAAATCGTCTTGATGTTCCGATAGGCCTGTTTTATCTGCTCCAGCCTGTCCGCAAAATCGGGGTTCTCCCGCATGGCGAGCCAGTATTCCGGCCGCCGTTCTTTTTCAAACAGCATATGCCGCTCCTATACGTAAGGTATTTGCAAAGCCCCGGGCTTCATAATTATTATATCACACCACGGCCGATACGTCTTGAAGGCAGGCCGGCGATATGTTATACTTTTTATATAAAACGAGAAAGGAACCCTTTTATGACCGACAACGCTCCCGGGCTTCTGCCCGTTTACGCCGGAAGTTCTCCGGAGACCTTTATCGAGATCCCCGACACAGACCTTATGGCCCAGGTATTGTATTCGCCCTGGTGGTGCAGGCCCGTATTCGTCAATGGCCCAGGGGACGTCCCCCCGGACACCCTGTGCCTCCTCTGGAAACAGGACGGCCTGTACAGCTTCCTTTTGGCCCTGAGCATAGAGGCTTCCGCAAGCCTGGCGGGGGCCCGGGGCGGAGTCCTGCTGAAGGCCGAAGGCGCCGGCAGCCTGCCCGCCGCTCTCCTTTCCCGGGACGCCGACCCCTCCAGGGCGGCCGAAAACGCCTTCCGCAAGGCGGCGGAGCTGGCCGGGATACCGGTAAGGGAGCAGAAGCAGCTTCCGGATTTTGCCCGGTATCTGGGCTGGTGCACCTGGGACGCCATGGAGATATGGGTCAGCCGGCAGGGCATCGAAGACAAGCTCCGGGAGTTCCGGGAGAAAAAGGCGCCGGTCCGCTGGGCGCTCATAGACGACATGTGGGCCCGCGTCCGGTGGACGAGGCGGCTTTCTCCCTTTACCGAGCACAGCGTCTCCTTTCCCGTGATGCATTCCTCCGCCCTGCTGGATTTGGAGGGCGACCCGGAACGCTTCCCCGGAGGCATGGCCGAATGCATAAAGGCCATACACGAAGCGGGCTTTTGGGCGGGCCTGTGGTTCCCCGTTACGGGCTACTGGGCCGGGCTTGCGGAGGGCTCCCCCGCTCTGGAATTTCTGGGAGGATACGTAAAGAAATACGGCGGCAGATATCTCCCGGACCTGGAGAGCCCGGAGGCTGCCGAAGGCTTTTACGGCAGGCTCTGCGCAAGGCTGAAGGAAACCGGCGCCGACTTCATAAAGGCGGACAACCAGTCCTTCCTGCGAACGGGGGCGGCCGGGAAGGAAAGGCTCCCCGCAAGGAGCCGCAATCTCAACCGGGGGCTGGACAGGGCGGCAGACCGGTATTTCGGCGGAGCCCTGATAAACTGCATGGGGATGGCCGGAGAAAACCTGCTTGCCCGCCGCAGCGCCGTCTGCCGCTGCTCCAACGACTTTCAGCCGGAAAACAGCAAATGGTTCG
>JAGDAG010000040.1 GCA_017959625.1 Abditibacteriota bacterium
GAACCGCTGCGCGTTTCGCCGTATGCCTTTTTGGCCGAAAGCACATGGGCAACATCTCTGACAAGGAGATCTCTTACCGGTCCGCCCCATGGCGAACCGCCGAGATGACCGCAACAGCCGGGATGACGCCGTTGGCGCTTTAAGCCGCGAGCCCGCTTTCCGAAAACAAAAATAAGTTTTTCATACGTTTTTCCGGATATATGCTATAATAATATCGGAAATAATATATGTGAGGAACGATATGCAAAAACTGACCGCCGTTATTTGGCTTTTAGCGTGCTCTTCTCTTCTTTTCGGCTTTTCCGCAAGCTTTGAGAGCGATGAGGCTGCGCCTCTCTGCGCCATAACCGATTGCCGGGGCGTTTACAGGATAGTGGGCACCGGCTTCGGGGACCTGGTGGAGGATCTCAACACTTCTCCCGCGGCCGTGATGGACGAAGGCCCCCGCAACCTTCTGGACGGAAGCCCGGACACCAAATATATCACGGGCGCCATGCCTCTGGAGATCGCCGTCACTCTGGCAAAGTCCGTGGGCATAAAGGGGTATTTTCTGGTCAGCGCCAACGACTATCCCGGCAGGGACCCTATGGACTGGGTTTTGGAGGGCTCTTCCGACGGCAGCGACTGGCAGGCCCTTGACAGCCGGCAGGGCGAGACCTTCGGTGAGCGTTTTGAGAAAAAAAGCTATTCCCTGGACGGGGTTCCCTCTTATAAATACTACCGCCTGAGAGTCACCAAAAGGCTGGATCCGGAGATTCGTCCCCCCTACACCCAGCTGGCTTCCTTTGAACTGGTCACCGACGAGGCGGGCAACGAGCCCGTGAAAAACGAGGGCATGACCGCGGCTTCCAAAAACGCTCCCATGCACTCCTGGATCAACGGCGGCGGCGGCTGGAAAGGCTCGCGCTGCCTGGAGATACGGGGTTCCCATACGGGGCCTGCCTCCTGCTCCGCCGTTTTGTACGAGGGCCTGAAGCAGGAGGTGGGAAAGAACACGGTGTTCTCCTATATGATACTCCCGGATTTTCCGGGGGATTACGACTTTGA
The DNA here is from genome assembly GCA_017959625.1 of Abditibacteriota bacterium. Lineage (GTDB taxonomy): Bacteria > Armatimonadota > UBA5829 > UBA5829 > UBA5829 > RGIG7931. The sequence continues at coordinate 1,048 of JAGDAG010000040.1, forward strand.
CCACGTGAGCCAGTACGCCGCCCTGGACCTGGTATTTACCGACGGGACCACACTGTCCTCCCTGAAAGCCAGGGACCGGGACCTTTTCGGCATGTCCGCCCGGGAGCAGGGCGACGCCAAGCGTATGGTAACCGGAAACTGGAACCTTATCTCCTGCGACGCGGGGAAATACGCAGCAGGCAAGACCATCGACAAGGTGAAAGTGGTTTACGACAATCCCAACCGCTACGGCGGCGAAAGGACCTTCCTCACATATTTTGACGATATCGAAATACGGGACGAGGCTCCCGCTTCCGGCCTTACCCCGGCGGACTATGTCATCACCACCCGGGGCACCAACGACAATCTGTTCATTACCCGGGGCCTCACCTTCCCCGCGGTGTGCGTGCCCAACAGCTTCAGTTTCTGGACTGCCTCCACTTCCTACGGCGGCGGCCAGATATACAAATATCAGCCGGACAGCAAAATAACCCATTTCATGTCCTCGCACCAGGCCTCCTTCCATCTGGGGGACCACGGCAACTTTATGTTCATGCCCACGGACACGGCCTTTGAAGACGCCACGGCGGACAACTGCAGCGTGGGAGCCAGGGCCAGGAACTTTGATTTCGACGGCCAGATCGCCAGGGCCCACTATTACGGCGTGACTCTGGATAACGGCATAAAGTGCGAGATAAGCCCCGCGAGCCACTCGTCGGCGTCGCGTTTCACTTTTCCTGCAGAAAAGCCCAAAACGCATATTTTCGACTGCTGCAACCCGGGGCTCAACAAGGGAGAGATCAGGTTTGAGAGCGACGGCAGCTTTTCCGCCTTTTTCGACGAATGGTACGGCGCTGCCGCCGGCACTCCGGGCCTTTACGTTTACGGCAGGTTCGACGTCCCCGTGAAGGATGCGAAGGTGTTCGGAAACGTGTTTTCCTGCGTAAAGTTCGATGCTCCCGAAGTTACCATGTTCCTGGGCACCAGCTACCTGAGCGTTGAACAGGCGAAAAAGAACCTGGAGATGGAGATAGGGAATGCTTCCTTCGACGCCGTGCGCAATTCCGCCAAAAGGCTGTGGAACAGCCTGCTGGGCCGGGTGAAGATAGAGGGGGCCACGCCCCATCAGCTCACCAGCTTTTATTCCTCCATGTACCGCATGCTCATGTATCCCACCAGCCTGGCGGAGAATACGGGCACAAAGGAGAAGCCTCACATGGTTTACGCTTCTCCCTACACCAGCGAGCAGGGGAAGCCGGACGTCAGGGAGGGAGTCATGAACACCTCCAACGGCTTCTGGGACACCTACCGCACTGCCTGGTCTGCCTACGCCCTGCTGTTTCCCGACAGGGCGGGGGGCCTGATAGACGGTATCACCGAGCACTACAACGCCTGCGGTTTTATCCCCAAATGGGTGGCTCCCGCGGGAGTGGAATGCATGGTGGGCACCAGCTCCGACGTGATCTGCGCCGACCTCATGCTCAAGGGCATCAAATTCAACCGGGAGAGGGCCTATCTGGCGGCTCTCCGCAACGGCTCCTGCGATCCTCTGGGCCCCTTCGGCAGGCCGGAGATGTTCCGTTCCCGCTACAAGGGCTACGGCGAAAGCATGGGCTGGAGCTGGATGGCGGACAACTGCATCAACGACGCTGGCATAGCCCAGATGGCCCGTTTGCTGGGGCATGAGGACGACGAAGCCTACTTCAGAAGGGCGGCGGTGAATTACACCCACATGTTCAACAGAGATATAGGCCTGGGCTTCTTCATGACCCGTTACTTCGACGGCCGGTGGAAGGCGGACAAGGATACCTTCGACCCCTGGTACTGGCACGGGGATTACGTGGAGAGCAACGGCTACGGCATGAGGGTCACGGTGCCCCACGACGGCAACGGCCTGGCCTGGCTCTACGGGAGCCGCCAGCGGCTGGGGCAGGCCATAGACGAGATAATGGCCGCCAACGAGGACTTTCACCATTCCGGCAGACAGCACGAGATGTATGAGGCCAGAGAGGTGCGCATGGGCCAGTATATGCACAACAACCAGCAGGCCCACCACATCCTGTATATGTATCTCTTTGCGGACGGGGCCCCCAAGACCCAGAAATACGTGCGGGAGGTGCTTACCCGCCTGTATCTGGGCAGCGAGGCCGGCCAGGGGTATTTGGGCGACGAGGACAACGGCGAGCAGTCCTGCTGGTATATACTGAGCTCCATGGGCATATATCCCCTGAGCCTGGCCAGTGGGGAATACGCCGTAGGCTCCCCCCTGTTTGACAAAGTGACTCTGGACCTGCCCACCGGCAGGCTGGTCATAGAGGCCAAAGGCAACAGCCCTGATAACTGCTACGTGCAGAGCCTGTCCATAGACGGCAAGGCCTGGAACAAAGTGACCATACCCCACAGCGTTTTTGTGAAGGCAAAGCGTATCACCTTTACCATGGGGCCGAAGCCTTCGGACTGGGGCAGGGGCACGTATCCCGTCAGCATAACCGGGAAGGTGGCGGAGCCTCTGGGCACCGTGGATCTGTCCACATCGAGCGACCAGAGAGAGCTCACCGACGACGATTCCAACACTGTATGCCGGATAGACGGACAGGCTTCCCTCACCGCCAAAGAGGAGAAGGCCAATATCCTGACCCTCACCTGCGATACGCCGGAGAACGCTCCCCGGGAGTTTGCCCTTTACGGAGTGGCGGAGGACGGCGACAGGGTCCTTCTGGAACGGAGAAAGAACATCAAATACCGGTGGCCGAAGCAGCTCAAGCCCTTCATAGTGCGCAAGCCGGGGGCTTACGCCCAGTATATCCTGGAGACAAAGGGCGACGTGGCGGAGGCCGAGCTTCTGAAGTGATATGAAAAAACTGTTTATATCGATATGTTTGCTGTGCGCTGCGGCGGCTGTGTCCGCCGCAGGCTATTTTGCCGGCTTTGAAAACGAAAAGGGCTTTACGCCGGACGCGACGGAGATATGCCTGAACGTCACCCGTCCCGCTCCTCCGGGAGCCTTTGCGGAGATAGTCCTTTCCCCCGCCATTTCCTACGGCGAGGGCAAGGATATGCTGTTTGACGGCAACGACAGAAGCAAGTATCTCACCACGGTGAGGCCTGTGGAAATGCTGTTCAGGCTGAAGCAGCCCTACGCCATGAAGGATTATTATATGGTGTCCGCCAACGACTACCCCAACAGGGACCCTTATTCCTGGATACTGGAAGGGTCGGAGGACGGCAGCCTGTGGGAGCGTCTCCACTCCGTGGAGGGCCACGTGTTTTCGGAGCGGTTCGAAAAAGCCGAATTCACTTTTGAAAACTCCAGGCCCTGCCTGTATTACCGGTTCAGGGACATCGCCACCCGGGGCAGCGTGCCCGACACGTATCTGCAGCTGGCGGAGCTGCATCTCGGGCTTCCGGACTCTCTGGAAAGCGAAACCGAGGAGGGCATGAGCACCCGCATAGTGCCGGGAGTGCCGGACCTGTGGACCGGCAGGCAGGGGGACGGCTGGAGCACCCCGGGCTGCCTGGAGATCTCCGGCACCGTGGCGGCTAAGGGCAGGGGCCTGTGCGTGAACACGGTATATAAGGATGTGGATATACAGGTAAAGAAGAACACCGTGTTCTCTTTCTGCATTTTGCCCATGTTCCGGGGGGATTTCGACTATTCCCACGCCAACAAATACGTGAGCCTGGACCTGCGGTTCTCCGACGGCACCCTGCTTTCGGAGACCGGGGCGGAGGACCGGGACGGCTTCCCCATGGGGGCCCGGGGCCAGGGCTTTTCCAAACGCACCTTTACCGGCCAGTGGAACTATATCTGCTGCGATCTTTCCGCCTTTGCCGGAAAAAAAATTAAGGATATACTGGCGGTGTACGACCGGCCCGAGGGAGGCGAGGCGGGAGCCTGCTTCGCAGTTTACGCCGACGATATAAGGATAGATGAAAGAAAGCCCGCCAAAAGGGAGACTGCCGCCGACTTTGTGGATACCACCCGGGGCTCCAACGACAGCTTCGTATATACCCGGGGGCTCCATTATCCCGCCTGCTGCCTGCCCAACTGCTTTACTGCCTGGACCCCTTCCACCACAGCGGGAGAGAGGCGCATATACGCCTGGCAGCCCGGCAACAAGATAACCCATTTCATGTCCGGCCACGCCGTGAACTACTGCCTGGGGGACCACGGCAACTTTATGGTGATGCCCAACAGCGATATAGACGCGGAACTCTGCGATCCCATGGAAACGGACGTATGGAAGAGAGGGTCCGATTTTGACCGGGACACCGAGACGGCCCGGGCCCACGGCTATTCCGTCACCCTGAAGCGGGGGAACATACGGGCGGAGATGGCCCCGACCATGCGCTGCGGCGCCATGCGCTTCCGTTTTGGGACAAAAGCTCCGGTGAACGTGATCCTGGACAGCATGAACGGCGAGGTGCGGGCCACGGGAAGGATAGAGTTTGGCCCTGACGGCTCCTTTGACGCCTTCACCGACCAGTATTCCGATCAGGGAAAGGGCATGCCGGGGCTTTACGTCCACGGCGAATTCAGCGTGAAGCCGGTCCTCACGCGGCGGCTTTCGGAGGATACTCCTCTTTCCATAGTGAAGTTTCCCGACGGCACGAAAGAGGTGACTCTCATGATGGGCACCAGCTATATAAGCTGCGCCCAGGCAAAAAAGAACCTGGACATGGAGATAGGCGGCGATTCCTTCGATGCAGTGCGCAACAAAGCCAAGGCCGAATGGAACGCCCTGTTCGACAGGGTGAAGATAGACCGCAGCGGCCCTAACGTGACGGAGAATTATCTCATCACCTTTTATTCCTGCATGTACAGGCTTTTCCGTTTCCCCACCACTCTCACCGAGAACATCGGCGCAAAGGAAAGCCCCGTGTGGGTATATACCTCCCCCTACGCCAGCGAAAGGGACAGGCCGGCGGTGAAGCCGGGGGATATGCGGACCTCCAACGGCTTCTGGGACAACTACCGCACCACCTGGCCCGCCTACGCCCTGCTGGCGCCGGACAAGGATACGGAGGCCCTCAACGGCATCCTCATGCATTACAAAGAGACCGGCTGGCTGGCCAAGTGGCTCTGCCCCCGGGGCATAGACTGCATGGTGGGCTCTTCGTCGGATATTGTCTGCGCCGAGGCCATGGTGAAGGGCATAGAGTTTGACTATGAAACGGCTTACGAATGCGCCCTGAAAAACGCTACCGTGGTGCCCCCGGCGGGCATGGGGAGAGCGGCTATGAACTATTATCCCTACAGGGGAGACACGGCCCTCGTGGGCTATTCGTGGATGATAGAGGACTGCGTCAACGACTACGGCATCGCAAAAATGGCGGAGATGCTGGGGCATGAAGACGAAGCGGCCTACTTCCGCCACACCGCCGCCTTCTACTCCAAGATGTTCAACCCGGAGATAGGCTTCTTTGTGTCCAAGGCCAACGAAGGGGGCTGGGCGCGGACAAAGGACAACTTCGACCCCTTCCTGTGGGACGACGGCTTTGCGGAGAGCAACGCCTGGGGGGCCAGCGTGTCCGCCGTGTTCGACGGCGAGGGGCTGGCGGCCCTTTACGGCGGCAGGGAGGGCCTCGCGAAACGGCTCGACGACCTGTTTGCCGCCGACTGCCACTTCACACGGAATTTCGTGACCCACGAGAACTTTGAGGCGCGGGACCTCCGCATGGGGCAGTTCCAGCACAACAACCAGCCCAGCCAGCATATTCCGTATATGTACGCCTTCACCGAACAGAAATACAAGACCCAGGCCCTCACCCGGGAGATACTCCGGCGGCTCTACGTGGGCGCCGATTTCGGCCAGGGCTACACGGGGGACGAGGATAACGGCGAGCAATCCGGGTATTTCGTGATGGCGAGCCTGGGCTTTTATCCCCTGAGCCCCGCCTCCGGGGAATACGTGATAACCTCGCCCCTCTTTGACAGGGTGACACTGGACCTGCTCTCCGGCAGGCTGGTGATAGAAGCCAGAAACAACAAAAAGGAAAACCCGTATATCCAGAGCCTCACGGTGGACGGGAAGCCCTGGAACAAAATAACCATAGATCACGATACCCTGATAAAGGCAAAGCGCATAGTGTTCGACATGGGGCCGGATCCCTCCCGCTGGGCGGAAGGCACCTATCCCGAGAGCCTCACGGAAAAGGGGAAAGCCCCTTCGCCCCTGAGGGATATCTATTCCGACGGCTCGTTTTTCAGCGACGACAACTCCGATTCGTGGAAAACGGCGGAGGAGCCTGTATACCAGACGCTGGACGCCCCGGAAAAGGTGGTGATGGTGACCCTCTGCTGCAACGGCAAAGACACCGCCCCCCGGGAGTTTGCACTGTGGGGCTCCAACGGCGGCGACGACTGGACCCTGCTGGAGGAACGGAAGAACATAACGTTCAAATGGGACAGGCAGCTGAAGCCCTTCATAGTGCGCAACCCCGGGCTCTATACCCGGTACAGACTGGACGTGAAGGGGGATCTGGCAGAGGCGGAGCTGCTGAAGTAGAGCTTTGTAAAAAACAGGCGGCGGGCTGACGGCCCGCCGCTTTCGCTTATCCCGGCGGAAACGCTGAAAAAAGCGCCGTCATCTCGTAGCCTTCGCCATACGGCCGGCGCTCAGCCCCACGGCGTCACCTCGGCGGAAAATGTATACCGATGAAACGCGAAAGCGTTTCAGGCATTTTCCGGTAAGAGGCCTTCGGTGGGGCCCATTTGCCCGTTACATTATAAGCCGACATAGTTGGCGCAGGGCAAATGGGAGGGGCCATATAAAAGGCCGTGGGCGGTAACTATAACGCAAGGAAAACGGGGGTGCCGATCAAGGAGCGCAGCGCAAAACCCTTGCGCTTGGTTGATTAGTCCATAATATTGGACATCTCCTTTTGTAAATGGTATTTGTCAGAGAAGCACACATATACAGGAGGATTACATTTATAAAGGATTTAATATACACAAACAATATCAGCGACATCCGAAAGGACCGTAAAATCAGCCAAGATAAAATGGCTGAGGAAATTGGCATTAGCAGACGTACCTTAAGCAAAATCGAAAACAGTGATCAGAACCTGTC
>JAGDAG010000041.1 GCA_017959625.1 Abditibacteriota bacterium
ACCGTTTTTCGTTTCCCTGTTGTCCGGCACGTCTGTCCAGTCGTGCTGTTTCATGCGGTGATATTCCTCTTCGGTAATCGTCAGGATCGTGCCGTGATTGAATCCGTAGGGGAAGGAAAACGCCGCGTCGCTCCGCACAAATGCGCCGCTTTCCAGGCTGGGGGCCACAAAGGGCACATAACCCTGTCCCGCGCCTTTCACGCCGTAATAATCCACAAACAGGCACCATCTGCCGTCCGCCGTCTTCACCGCGGTCGGCGCTTCATACTTGCCGGCCTGCACCGCGCCCATATGCTCCAGCCGGTCAAAGGCCTCAAACAGCCGTCTCCAGGCCTCTCCCTGAGAAATGTCCCTGCCCACTATGACCGGGTCGGGGATCCAGGGGGCGGGACCGGAAAAGACGTTGACTATATTTACGCCGGCGTCGGCGCATTCCCTGATGCAGTCCAGGGATATCTTGAGATTGTTCTCCGCCACAGCCGGGTCCCGGGTGATATAATCCTGCTGCAGGACTATCTCCGAGACCTCCAGCCCCGCCTTTTCGGCCACGGCCTTCATGGAGGCCACGTTGCCCGGGGACCACAGAAGCTCTATGGCGTCGTAGCCGGTCTCTTTCATATCGCTGCAGATGCCGCTGAGCTCCATGCCGGCATAGGAGCCGTTGATCAGCAAGCCTGTTTTCAATCCGTCTATCATATCAGTATACTCCGTGTATAATTACTAAATATATTATAGCACACCGGACCGGCGCCGCCGCAGTTTTTTCAAAAAACGGCCCCTCCGGGAGACGCCGTGGGGCAAAAAAAAACCGGGAAAATGCCGCGGGTGTTTTCCAAACCCCGGAAAAATGCTATAATAATAGTGATTTTGTCTGCCGGCCCGGCCGGCAGTCCTTCAAAAGGAGAATTGTTTATGGAAGGTACTTTCTGGGCGATCATGCCTGCCCTGATAGCCATCATCCTGGCCCTGCTGACAAAAGAGGTGTATTCGTCCCTATTCTGCGGCATACTGGTGGGCGCTTTTCTGGCAAACGGCTTCAACCCCGTGGACTCATTCAACACCATAGTCACCAAGGGCCTGTCCGAGCCCGTGGCCGACCTGGCCGGCATCTCCATCTTTCTGGTGATACTGGGCAGCATGGTGGCGCTCCTGAACAAGTCCGGAGGCAGCCAGGCCTTCGGCGTGTCGGTGAAAAAGAAGATCAGATCCCGCATAGGCGCGGGGATGTCCACCTTTTTCCTGGGAGTGCTGATATTCATCGACGATTATTTCAACTGCCTGACGGTAGGCTCCGTCATGCGCTCCGTCACGGACCGCTACAGGATATCCCGGGCCAAGCTGTCCTATCTCATAGACGCCACGGCAGCGCCTATCTGTATGATAGCCCCCATATCCTCCTGGGCTGCGGCCGTTTCCGGTGTGGCGGACGATCTGGGCAGCGGCATATCCGGCATCCAGCTGTTCATCCAGGCCATACCCTACAACTTTTATTCTCTGCTGACCCTGATCTTCATCCTGATCATCACCGCCATGGACTTTGACTACGGCAAGATGAAGGAAGCCCAGGAGAAGGCCCTGGCCGGCGACCTGGGAGGCGAAGACGCCCCCGAAGCCGAAGAGACGGAGACCAAAGGCATGGTCATAGACCTGGTGTTGCCCGTCATCATGCTGATCATCATCTGCTTCGTGGCCATGCTGTATTGCGGCGGCTACTTCGGCAAGACCCCCTGGACCGGCGCGGAAAACACAGGCAACGTCATAGCGGCCTTCGGCAACACCGACGCCTTTGTGGCGCTCCCCATGGGCAGCCTGGCCACCTTTATACTGTCGGTCATCTATTTCCTGGCCCGCAGGACCATACCCTTCCGGGAAATGATGGACTGCATACCCAAGGGCTTTTCCGCCATGGTGCCCTCCATCATGATACTCACCCTGGCCACCGGCCTGAAAAACATCACCGGCATGCTGGGCGCCGCTGAATTTGTCCAGCACCTGATGATGGGCGCCTCCTCCGGCCTGTTCAACATGCTGCCCGCAGTCATATTCATAGTGTCTGTGGCGCTGGCCTTTGCTACGGGCACCTCCTGGGGCACCTTCGGCCTTATGATCCCCGTGGTCATGGCAGCCTTCAAGGTGGGCGACCCTCTGCTCATCATAGGCATCTCCGCCTGTCTGGCAGGCGCCGTGTGCGGCGACCACTGCTCGCCCATATCCGACACCACGGTCATGTCCTCCGCGGGAGCCCAGATCAAACACATCGACCACGTGACCACCCAGTTCCCCTACGCCCTCTCGGTAGCGGCCATAAGCTTCATATCCTTTGTGATAGCGGGCTTTGTGAAGAACTGGGCCATCGGCCTGGCGGCCGGCATCATACTGGTCCAGATATTCCTGGGCATCATGCGCAAGAGAGTGGGCGGCAAGACGCCTCACCCCGAGAACGTATAACGCGCAAAAAAAACCGCCGGCTTCTGCCGGCGTTTTTTTTGCGTCGGGACAGACGGCGGGAAAAGGCTTTTTGCAGGCCGCGGGTCAGACCGGCTTTTCCAGCCTGCTCCGGAAGCCGGGCAGCCTGTGGAAGGTGGCAAAGTCGGCATCGTGGAAATTGTGGGCGCCGTTCATGGCAGTCCTGCTCTGGAACAGTATGTCGCCGCCCTCTATAAAGAAATCCGTGTACTGGAAGGCCACCTTTCCGGGATCCATATACGAACGGTCGATGATATGGGACCCCAGGCGCCAGTCTTTCAGATCCTCCGACCACACCAGGGAAAGCAGGTTCCTTGTGGTACGGGGGATCTTTGCGTCGTAGTTTACCAGGGAGATATATTTCCCCGAAACGCTGTCGAATATCACGTTGAACTTGGAATCCACCGAGGGGAAAGCAGCCACCCGGTCAAACACGGGCGCCTTTTCCGGGTCTTGCGGGTCGAAGGAGAGCACCAGGGCTTCGCCCCGCTTGTATCTCATAAAATCGTAAAGCCTGCCGTCGGGGCCGGCAACTATATTGCCCTCTATGCCTCCGGGGCGGACGATGCCGGGCTCCTTCAGGGGGTCCCACAGGCCGCTCACGGTCCAGGCAGCCGGATCCAGAAGGTCGGCGTCCTCGCGGACGCTCAGGACCCCCGTATAAAAAACGTTTTTGTTCCACGCGCCGTATTGGAAATCGGTATAAAAAACGCCGTTGTGCAAAAGCAGCGGCATAGGCGCCCGGTGCACCCCGATCTCCCGGGAATTGGAGGACCCCCGCAATATCACCGAGGGGGCGCTCCAGGTCCTGCCCTCATCCTCCGAGCGGCCGATGAGGAGATCGCCGTATTCGTCGGAGACCGCCAGCATATACAGGGCGCCTTTTGCCATGAACAGCTTTCCCCAGAAGCAGGGGAACAGGTCGGCGACGTAACGCCAGTGGGCGCCGCCGTCCCGGGACTCGTACAAAAGGGTCAGATTCTGAGGCGCCTCCGGCGCGAACACGTCCATAGAAGACAAAAGGGTCCCGGAAGGAAGGCGCAGCAGGGAGGGCGAGCACAGATATCTGCCGGAAAAGGAAAACTCTTCGTCCTCCGGATGCAGATAGTTTATCACCTCTCCCGGAACTTCTCCCGTGCGCACAAGCCGGCGGGAGGAACAGCGCCCCCGGAGATCCCGGGCAAACAGCTCGTAATCCGTATCGTCCTCAAGCCCCTCGATGCGGACGGTATCCCGGGCGGAAACGGCTGTCGGGGCGTCCGAGCCTCTTTTGCCGTAATATACAGTATGCGCGCTTCCGGGAAGGGAATTGTTTATAATATCTGCCTCAAAGCCCCCGGCAAAGGGAGCCAGCCGCGTTATATAGGGCCCCTCCGCCCTTTCGGGCCTGTGGAGAGGGGTGTAGGGAGCGAAGCTCCAGCCGTCTGTCCCTTTCATTTGATGAGCCTGCCCATCTCCGCCACCTTGTCCACGGTGCTCTGCCGCAGGGCGCCGGTGCCGGTGTTGGGGATATTGACTGTGAGGGCGCCCCCGGCCCGCTTCATGTTCCGGGCCAGCTGGGCCAGCTCTTCGGCTGGATAGCTGTTCCACTCCACCGGCATTTCCGACCAGGGCTGGTCCAGGCACATGAGGGAGTGCAGCTGCTGGCCGCAGATATACTGCGTTGCGGGAACGAAGTATCGGGGTCTCTGTCCCCTCACCCGCACATAGCCGTCCTCGCTGAGGTAAAACTTTTTGCCCTCGCCGTAATCCTCTTTGGCGCCTATGGTGGCGTCGGTGCGTATCATGCCCTTTTCTATATCGTGGGTCTCCCCGCCGAAATAATCGCAGCCTTCGTAAAGAGGCTTCAGGATGCCTATGCAGAAGGAACCGTCGGAAAGGGCCACGGCGGCGTCCGGGTTGCCCCTCCGCATGGCGCGGCACCACCGCTCCCAGTCCCATTTTTCCTTGTGGAGCTCGTGATAGAGCCCGTCGATCCACCAGCCGTCACAAAGGCGGCCGTATTTACGGGAATAGCCCTCGAACAGGGCGACCATGCAGTCCTCGAATTCCCCGTTTTCCGTGTTGTCTTCGCCGGACTTCCAGCAGAAGGCTTCTTCCAGCCCTTCGGCGTATTGGTCCGTATTGTTGAACTGCCCCGGCAGATAGATGATGAACCTCTTGCCCCGCTTTTTCACCTCCCGGGCGATCTCCATGCCCAGGTCCCTGCGGGGAGTGTGCCCCGGATACACCCGGTCCAGGAAGGAGTTGGCGCTGTTGAAATAGCCGTTGGACTGGGCCAGGGTGAATATGAGCCAGTCCGCCCCGGTCTCGTCAAACTGCTTCATCAGGGTCTTCACGTCAAAGGCGTCCACCTGCTTGTTGAACCACGCCGTCCGCTCCTCTTGGGTCCCCTCGGGGAGGGCCAGGTCGGGATACACGAACCAGTGGGTCATGATGCCGTAGCGTCCGGCCATCCATTCCGCTCTGTTCATCTTGTCTCCTTTGGCATACAGCGAAGCCGCCGCTATTAAAACTATAAAAGCACACAAAACAAACGCTTTCATTTTATGCCTCGTTTTCAAAAAGCGGCGGCACCGCGGGGCCGCCGCTGCGTTTTTTCCGTCACCGGAGCCTTATGGTAAAGGAATAAGGCTCGGGCCTGTTGGGATACGTGAGCAGCAGGGTGCTGCTTTTTGCATCCCATTCCTGCTTTATCTCCACGCTGCTTTCGGAGCAGTTCACCGAAG
>JAGDAG010000042.1 GCA_017959625.1 Abditibacteriota bacterium
CACGCTGACGGTCACGCAGGTGCAGGAAGAGCAGGGCTGGGCGCTGCTGACCGAAGGGCGGCAGATCTATATTTCACCGGACGGGGTCGACATAGCGTGGAACGGCGGGCAATACCGCTTCAACGCCCCGTCGGAGGCCTGCCCCGAAGGCTTCGGCCAGGAAGAGATCGTGAAAAAGCTGTTTGCTCGCCCTTTCCGGTGGACCCCGATACAAAAAAAACCGAAGGCAAAAAAAGAAAAAAAGGAGCTCCTGGGCTTCCGCCCCGGAAAAACGGCTCTTTGGGAGGCCTTCGCCGCGCATTATTACACGGATAATACGGAATATACCGACGAAGCTCTCCGGCTGCTTTACAGAGCCTGCGGCGCCCTGAGCCCGGAAGATATCAGAAAAGAGGCCCAAAAGGAGATAGCGGAAAAAGGGTTGGCAAAAAAAGATCCCCTGCTCACGGAAAAGGGCCTCTCGTTCAGCGGAACGCGCCTTCTGGACCTTGAGGCCGACACGGGCCCTTCGTTCAGCCTGTTCATACGCCTCGCTCTGGAAAACGCCGCTTTTCAAAACGACCTGGTCATAGCATCCAAATGCGGCAATCTGAAAAACGGTTTTTACATAAAATACGAAAAAGCCGGCGATGAGTTCCGCGGAGAGATATTCGACGGCTCCGGAAAGAGCCGGAGAGTGGTTTTCCCGTATCCCCGGGATGAAAAGGAGCACGTCATCGGGCTTATTGCAGACGGAAAAAGCCTGACAGGCTGGCTGGACGGCAGGAAATGCGCCTCGGTATCTTCGGGCAGGATGCTGGAGAACGGCCTTTCTCTGGCTTTGGGAGGCGAAAACCTCCGGGGCTGCGTCATAAGCGACATCAAACTCTTCAACTACGCCATAGCGGACAGAGAAGCAAAAGCCATGTGCAGGTGACGTCTTTCCGGAAAGCCGTTCAATAAAAACGCATATCGCCGTTATTAACGGCGTGTCCGGAAGGAGCGTCTTTCCCGGACACAAAAGAAAAAGGGCGGAAAAATTCCGCCCTTTTTTAAATACTCAATCGTTTTCCAGCGCTTTTTTTATGCAGCGCCCGATCTTTCCGGCCGCCTCCTCCGCCTGAGCCTCCGTGAGGATAAGAGGCGGCACGAGCCGGATAACGCTGTCGCCTATAGCGTTCAGTATGATGCCTTCCTCAAAGCCGGCGGCCAATATCTTTTTTGCTATGGGCTTTTCAAACTCTACGCCGATCATAAGGCCGAAGCCCCTTGCTTCCTTCACGCATTCGGCGCCCTTCAGCAGGCCCCTGAGATACGCGCCGGTCTTATCGGCGTTTTCCACAAGCCCTTCTTCCTCGCAGATTTTCAGGGTGGTAAGGGCCGCGGTGGCGGCGAGAGGGTTGCCGCCGAAGGTGGAAGCGTGATCCCCCGGGGCGAATACGTCCTGATACCCTTCCCCCGCCAGACAGGCGCCTATGGGAAAACCGCCCCCCAGCATTTTGGCAAGGGTCAGGATATCCGGCTTTACGCCGAAACGCTCAAAAGCAAACATCCTTCCCGTCCGGCCCATCCCGGTCTGCACCTCGTCAAGGATCATGGCCGCTTTGTTTTCGGTGCAAAGGCGCCGCACGGCCGCAAGAAACTCTTTTTCGGCGGGATGCACGCCGCTTTCCCCCTGGACCGGCTCCATGATAACGGCGCAGGTGTTTTTATCCACGGCGTTCTCCAGCTGCTCAAGGTTGTTGTATTCGATATAGTCAAAATCCGGCACCAAAGGAGCAAAGTTCTTCTGGTATTTGGCCTGCCCCGTGGCGGTTATGGCGCCCATGGTCCTGCCGTGAAAGGAATTATAGGCCGAGATCACACGGGTCTTCCGGGGGTTTTCCGTAAGCTTTGCCGCCTTTCTGGCAAGCTTCAGGGCAGCCTCGTTGGCTTCGGCGCCGGAATTGCAGAAAAACGCCTTTTTCAGGCCGGAGAGCTTCACCAGCTTTTCCGCAAGCAGGCTCTGGGGAGCGGTATAGAAAAGGTTGCTGGTATGCATGAGCCTCGCCGCCTGCTCCCCTATGGCGGAAGCCAGTTTTTTGTTGCCGTAACCCAGCATATTCACGGCTATGCCCCCCACCATATCCAGATATTTTCTGCCTTCCGTATCGTAAACGTACGCCCCTTCGCCGTATTCCAGCACCACGGGAAAACGGCCGTAGGTATGCATGACGAAGGTGTCGTCGATCCGCATCAGTTCTTTGGTTTTATCATTCATTTGCTGCATCCTTTTCTATCATGGTCCCTATCCCCCGGTCCGTGAGCACCTCCATCAGGATGGAATGGGGCTTTGTGCCGTTTATGATATGGGTCCCCTTCACGCCGCCCTCCAGGGCGATGATACAGGCCTCCACCTTGGGTATCATGCCCTTGCTCACCGCGCCGCTTTTTATAAGCTCCGCCGCTTTCTTTGTATCAAGGCTGCTTATAAAGGTGTCCGGATCCTTCATATCCAGAAAGATCCCGTCCACGTCGGTCATCATTATCAGCTTTTCCGCCTGCACCGCCGCGGCGATCTCGCCGGCTATATGGTCGGCGTTGATGTTGTAGGATTCGCCTTCGTCCCCCATGCCTATGGAAGATATGACGGGTATATAGCCGTTGTCCATCAGGTCGAAAAGCACCTTCGGATTGATATTGTCCACCCTGCCCACTCTGCCCAGCCTGTCGCTGAGCTGGGAGGCGTTTATCAGGCTGCCGTCCTTGCCGCTGAGCCCCACGGCGTTCCCGCCCAGAGAATTAAGGAGCCCCACTATGCGTTTGTTGGTCTTGCCGGCAAGCACCATCTCCACGATCTCCATGGTCTTGCTGTCCGTCACCCGTTTTCCGTCCACGAACTCCGGCACCAGCCCCACCTTGTCCATCATTTTGTTTATGTCGGGGCCGCCTCCGTGGACCAGTATGGGCCGCATGCACACAAGGCTCAAGAGAAGGATATCCCTGATGACCAGGGCTTTTATCTCTTCGTTGATCATGGCGTTGCCGCCGTATTTGATAACCACGGTCTTGCCATAGTATTTCTGTATATAAGGCAGAGCCTCTACCAGAAGCTGCGCCTGTTCTTCCGTATTATTGCGCATAGATCCCCCTTGAGACCGAAAGTCAGGTCTATTATTATTATACTCTCCCCCGGCGTGAATGTCCAACGCCCGGGCCCTTTACTCAAAGAAAGCGCTGCCGAAGCGTTCCAGAACGTGGAACGAGCCGTAGGTCACCGACCAGCACAGGTTTTCCTGCTCCCCTCCTCCCGCGCAGCGGTTGCGGGCCAAATTCATACGCCAGCGCTCTCCCGGCGCCGGGACCGGCACCGACATTTCCGAAAAAGGTATCTTTATTTCGCAGGTCCACCCGTTTTCGCCTTTTTTCACCGCCGCCTGCCATTCCTTGTTCCAGGAAGCGTTGTATATCTGCTGATCAAAGCGGACGCCGAGAGTATTTACGGAAAAATGGTTATACTTCACTCCCGAGGGGTCCATGTTGAGGAACACCTCCACCGAATCGTCGTTGAAGGTATAGCCGTCCCTTTCCGTCGCTTCCGCCTTTACGCCCGCCATATCCGGCTCGGAGCAGTCAAAAGCAAACATTATGCCTTCGCTGTCAAAGCATACGGCGGCTCTTGTGGCGACGGAGGCCGGGCGCCCCTTGGTATCCCTGTCTATGGGCGCGAACAAAAAGCCCTCCCATTCGGCGAGATCGCCGTCTATGGCCACGTCCGTCTTCGCTCTGCGGACCGTATATGAGGGCAGCGGCAAAAGCTTTTCGGGAAGTACCATCGCCGGCCCGGGGTTCGGCACGTAGCCGTGTTCTTTTTCATAGGCCTCCGCCTTGTCCGCCTTGTCCCCGGTATGCCTGTAGGGAAGTCCCGTCTTTTGGCTCCAAACATCTTCTGCCAGCAGGTCGCCCAGAGTCTTTGTGTAATACTGGGAAGCGAAAAGGGCCTGCCCCATATAATCCGTTTTCCGCGCCAGCCGTATCTGATCCAGGTTGCGGGCCTCGTTTGCCGTAAAATTCAGGCTGCCGATGCCCACGCAGGTGAACACCTTGCCGCCGACGCGCTCCAGCTGCTTTTCCATAAGGGCGGAAAAACGCTCGTCGGAAGAGGAATAGGTCATGGGTATCAGCATGTCCGTCCAGCTGTTGTCCGCCCAGTGCCCCCAGTTCTGGCAGTACATATACCGCGCTTCCTCCGGATCGGCGGCCACGGCGGCGGAGATCACAAGGTTCGGCTTTATGTTCTTCAGGCGCAGAGAGGCTTCCTGGACAAAGGTGTCCAGCATCCGGGCCCGCATGTCGATCCAGCTTAGATAGTCCGGAGACAAATATTCAACGTCGTGGGGATCCTTTCCGTATTTTTTCTTGAAGGCTTCGCAGGCGGCGCCGTTGTAGCCCCACAGGGCCGGCTGCTGTATCTCATAACGTATATAATCCAGATGAAAGCCGTCGATGTCGTAATTGCGGGCCAGTTCTTCAAAAAGCCCCAGCATGTATTCCCTTGCGTCCTTCACGAAGGGGGATATCCACATGCCTCCGTTCACCGAAAGGGTCTCTCCCGTTTTGCTGCAGTCCGTCCAGGAAGGGTTGTTTGCGATTATGGCTCCCCTGTCCTTTGTGTAGCCGGCCCGGAAACACCACACCCAGGGATGGACCTCCATCCCCAGCCGGTGGGCTTCTTCTATAAGGGCCTTCAGCGCGTCGTCCTTATCCACGAAACGGGGGTCCCTCTGAAGTATTCGGGACGGATATACCGCATAGCCCCGGCATATCATTTCGGGGAACAGCAGGTTGAAGCCCGCCCTGTAGTATTCCCGCGCCATGGCTCTCGCCTCTTCGTTGGTCATGGGCACCTTGTCGGAGTTTATCCAGATGCCCCTTATTTCCGTAGCAAAGGCTGCGGCGCAGAAGAGCGCCCACACAAGCAGCGCAAATACGGCTTTTTTCATTGCTTTCTCCTATTTTTTCAGTCTGGGGTTCTTGATATTGCGTTCGATGACTTCGTTCACCCGCTTGGCGATATTGCGGCAGGCGGTATCCATGTCCTGGGTCCCCAGCCACACGTTGCCGATCTCATAATTTGATATCTGCCGGAAATCCACAAGGCTTATGTAGGGAGACACCTCCAGGGGCCGCGACACGGCGAGTTCGTCCAGCACGTTCTGGTTTTCCGTCTCCTTGGGATAATCGGGATTGAAAAGAAAGTTTTTTATTATGGAAGGCTTGTCTATGGAAGGGACGCCGTCTCCGTAATCCGAAACGAGGTTCTGGTTCGCCTCATTGGTGAGATGCACCAGAAAACGCACGGCCTCCTCCTTATGTTTGCTGCCCACGGGTATGCAGTAGCTTTTCGAAAACAGGATATTGTTCTTGCAGGGGCATTTGGGCAGGCGGGCTATCCCGTATTCCAGATCCTTGAAATACTCTCTGAAATAAGTCACGTAATCCCTTCCGCCGATAAACATGGCCACCTTGTTCTTGCCGAAGAGCATCCGGTCGCCGCCGTCGCCGCCGTGGGCGTCAAGGCTCATTATCTCCGAGGGGGAAGGCACCACCCTGTCCTTCATGCGCAGCTCTTCCCATTCTCTCATGCCCTTCCTGGCCTCCGGGCTGTCGATGATGCATTTTCTGCCGTCTTTCGTATATACGCTGCCGCCGTACATCCATACAAAAAAGTGGGGGTCTTCAAAAACCATGAGCCCCTTCTGGACAGATATCTTTCTGCCTCCGGCGTCCTTATACAGGGTCAGTTTCCGCGCCGCCTCCTTCATGTCCTCCCAGGTCCAGCTGTGGTCGGGATACGCAAGGCCCGCCTCATCAAACATGGTTTTGTTGTAAAAGAGACAAAGGGTGGACTGGTTTTCGGGGATCCCCACCAGCTTTCCGTCCACGAACAGATAATCCCTGAGAGTCGGAAAAAAATCATCGATGGGGATATCGTACTGTTTCAGATACGGCGTAAGATCCGTCAGCAGCCCGTAGTTGTAAAAGGTGCGCAGCGCCTCCACGTCGTAGGCCGTGAACACGTCCGGCGCCACGTCTCCCGCCAGCTGGGTAAGGATCCTCTGCATGCCGGCGTCAACGTCGTTGATGACCTTTATATCGGGATTGAGGGATTCGAAATACTCAATGGTTTTGGCGCGTATCGGCGTGGAACCCACCACCCAGCGGATGGTAGTCACCCCCGGCCTTTCGGGATGAAGGGTGAGGCACAGATAAATGCCGCAAGCGCAGGTCAGCGCCGCCGCAAGGATGATACCCGTAAGCGAAAGATATTTTTTCATGATAAAAGCAAAAAAAAAGCCCCGCGGAAGCGGGGCGTGACATTTATGCAAAACGCACCGATTCCGCATAGCCTGCGATCTCGGCATAGCTCTTTCCGGACTTCAGCATATCATAGAAGGTCTCAACAAGCTCTATGACTTTATCCATTCCTTCCGTTTCGGCGGATATGCCGCTGAATTCCTTCAGGGCGGCCTTTACCCCGTTTTCGGCGCAGAAGGAGGACACTTTGACGGCAGCCTCGTCGTCCGGCTGCGCGAACAAGAGGCCCCCTGCGATGCCGATGCACACGTAAACGGGCAGTATGCCGTTGTCAAGGCAGCTTTTCACAGTGCCGATCAGCCTGTCGTTGTTGGAAAGCTTCCTCACGGGATCCTTGCCGACTCTGGCAACTGTGTCCCCCAGCCTGTGGTTGGCGAAGCGGAACAGAAGTTCGTCGGCGTGGGCGGTGAGTTCGTCGAAGGGATAATCATACTGTTTGCACAGCGCGGCCACCGATTCTCCCAGAGCATACTTGCAGATAAGCTTTATCCCGGCGTCGGCCATGGCTTCGTAGGTGTAGGTATAGCCCTTCAGGAAGCCCAGATAGGAGCAGGTGGCATGGGACATATTGTGGATGAACAGCTTTCTCTTGATAAAGAACTCAAAGGGGGCAAAGGGCTTCAGGTTCACGATGTCCGGTATCTCGCCCTTGAAAGCGGCCTTGTCGACGGGAAGCTCGCAATAGGGTTCCACAAAAACCACCAGAGGGTTCTTTGCCTTGGCTTCGGCAGGCACCATGGGGACCATCCTTCCTATGGAAGCCTCCACCAGCCCCACGGTCTCCAGAAATCTCGCGTATTCCTCATCGTTGAGCTCCTTCTTCATGAGGTCGCGGATAAAGCTGTCGGCCTCCAGAAGGTTTTCCGCAATAATGATATTGAGGGGCTTTTCGTTGCCGATCTGCCAGCGCTTTCTGAGGCCGGCGGCTACCGGCTTGATTATGTAAGGCAGCACCCGCACGCCCACCGAGGTGGACATAAGGTCGGCTGTGGCTATCTCGTCCGCCACTTTCTCCACAACCTTGCCGTCAACGGCTCTTGCGTTATCGATGACGATCTCTTTTTCCTCTTTGTCGCTGACTATGTTTATGGGGTAGCACCTGTCTCTGTTGAACTGTTCGATGACAGCGTCCACCACATCCACAAAAACCAGCTCATAACCGGATTGGCGGAACAGCTGGCCCATAAAGCCGCGTCCGATATTTCCCGCTCCGTAAAGCACTGCTTTCATAAAACTACTCCTGTTTCGGGCCCGGGGCCCTTTGTTATGCGTTTTTTGCTATTTTTTCATAAAGGTCCAGCCTGTCCTCTATCCGGGGCAGGGCCTTTTTGGTTTTTTCCGATTTGATGGAAGCGCCAAGGTCCCGTGTAGCAGCCTCCTCCGAACCGATAAGGGCCCAGGTGGCTTTTATCAGATTGGAGAAACCGGGGTCTTCAAGGGCGGGGCAGATGAAGCTCTGCCTTGAAGAATTTATGTCCTCGCCGGAGATCTGCATCAGGCCGTATTTTTCGCAATACTCCTTCACTCTCCGGAGCTGAAACGGGGTATTCCGCGACGGCATATAAGTCACGGCGTCAAAACCGAGGCCGGC
>JAGDAG010000043.1 GCA_017959625.1 Abditibacteriota bacterium
AAACGCATTTGCGTTTCATCGGTATACATTTTCCGCCGAGATGACGGCGTGAGCTTGAGGCCTCTTACCGGAAAAGCTTCTGAGGCCGCTTTTCCGCCGAGGTGACGGGAAGAAAAAAAAGACGGCGGAGAGAGCCTGGGCCGCCGTCATTGCGCTCCCGGCGCGGCTACTGCATTTGTACCACCATAGCCGGGCGGACCGCATAGTTTTTGATGTTGTGCTGCGCGCTTTCAAAATGTATGAAGCCTCCGGCGTCCACCGCAGGGCCTTCCCCCTTCCACGAGCTCCGGAGCCACCACCAGCAGCTGTTGTCTTTGCTTTTCCAAACGCCGTTCTTCACGGCGTGGTTTGTTGGAGAGCACATTCTGTCGGCGTTGTCCTTAAAATACTTGTCGGCTTCTTCGCCTGACAGCAAAAACACCTTGTCCCTGACGGTATAGCCTGTTATGGCGTTATCGGATCTCCGTTTGTAGCTTATGTTGAGCTGGGTGGTGACTATGCTCTGTTTTTCTTCCGGTGAAAAAGCATTGTTAAAAAACTCGCCGTTCAGCCACTTGCGTATATCGCTGTCCTGCCAGGAAGACTGCTCCTTCGGTTCCGCCTGAAAAGGCATGCACTCGACGGCATTTTCGGCGATGATCAGCGCCTTGTCGGTGTAAAAGGTTTCCAGCACCCTCCAGCGGAGAGGCTGCTTCCGGTTAAAAAAGCCTGTTTGTGGAAAGGAGCCAAGGGTTATGACGTCTCCGGGTTCTGCGATGTGAATGATGGCTCCGGCTGCTTTATCCTTCGGCTTATCTGCGGACTTCGCGGAAGACTGTGCCAAAGGCGCGGCTGGAGAAAGCGGCGCCGCGGTTTTTTCGTTTTTGCTTTGCAGCGCAAGACTGCAAGCCAGAACGGCAACGCACAATACTGCGGCTATTATTATTATTTTTTTCATATCGACCTCCGATACTCGTTTTTATCTTAAACTCCCCGCCTGCCGGCGGGGATACGCTCTGTTTTGTATTCCCGTCATCCCGGCGTGAACGGCTGCCGGGAAGCCTTTCAGAAGGCGGTCTATTTATATACCGGCTCCTCAGCGGTGTCCTTGAATTCCCGTGTCAGAATGTATCGGTCTATGCTCATAGGGCCCTTGGTGATGGCCTTATCGTCTGTTTTTGTGTGCCAAATCACGTAAGCGGCGGGATCCTTGTACCTGTCTATGTTGCTCCGGCAGTCCTCATAGGTCAGCCTGATCTTGCAGTGGACCACAAAGCCCCCCGAATATTCGATGCGGGCAATATTGTCCGTCAGCATCTTGCCCGAAACAACCTTCATATGGTTTCCTTTCGAATCCCTTTTCCACCAGTAGCTGTTGTCTTTTCTGTAAACGTCGATAGATGGGATGCCGTCTTCAAAGTAAACATAGCTCACTCCGCCGCCGGTCAGCACGATATATCCGTTGTCGGTTTTCCGAACATCCAGAGGGTCAGAAACGGCAGACATCCACACAGCCTTGCCTTCCTGTGTTTTGAGCACGGCGAGATGATCCGTAAAATAGTAGAAGTGAATTGCAGTTATGGCGTGCTTGTTCCTTTCGTCTATTATATTGTGGGCTTCCTTCTTCACGTCATAGCGCAAAAGAGTGAGTCCGGCGGCGAAGGGCTTGCTGTCGATAAACTTGTATTTCTTTGCCGTGGCGGCGGGATCCATGGCGTATTGATAGGAAAAGGGATCCGAGACCTCCAAAAGCTTTTGGTTTTCAATAATTACGCTGCCGTTTTCACCGCCCAGGTTCCCCACATTGCACGAGTTTCTGATAAGCCCGGGGCATTTCGCCTCGGTCACGGTATAGATCCTGAGGTCAGGCAGCCTGTTCGCCATGCGCATGATGCCCGGCAGGCCGGTCAGCTTGTCCGAATTGTCCTCATTATTGTCAAGGGACACCTCAGAGGCGCGGGGCTGGGTCCGGTCGGATACAACCGTGTATCTCTTTGACTCTCGCAGCTCGGGCTTGGGATCCAGCGAGGGAAGGACAAAGACCTCCGAGCCGTCGCTGACGGCAGGCCGTGCCGCCTTTTCTGCCGCCGGGGTATTTTGCGTTGGTCCGGCGGCAGTCTTCGGGACCTTGGTGTTTAACAAAGGCCCGGCTGCCTTTTTGTTCAGGGCTGCGCCGACGCACAGGGACAGCGTCAGAGCCGCCGCGGCAAAAATTAAAATCGTCATAAATATCTTGTTCATAATGTTCCTCCCGCAGGCAGGTTCCTGCTAATGCCAGCATTGATTGTTTTACAAAAACAATTTAGTTCTCTGATTTCATTATACCATACCTTGTTAAAAAAACCGCAAAAAATAAAAAATCTATTTTTTTTTACGCAGTTCCCGATTTTCCGGGGCGCCCTCCGGAACAGCCCCGGGGGGTGCGGGTATGCAATACCCGCGAAAACCGTGGTCCAAGGGGTGTCCCCTTGTATAACGGCGCAAATGTTTTATTTCCGCTTTTCCGGCAAGAGGCCCGTGGTTCCCCGCAAAATCAAAGATTTTGTGGGGTGTAATTCCGGAGGAGCCCGGCGGGATGCAATCGCCGGGAGGAACCGGATAAAAGACCGGACGGGAAGAACCGGTTTTTTCACCGCCCCGCTATGCGGACCCTTCCACCTGCCTCTCCGGCTTCGCCGGAGCAAGGAAAACGGCAGGCGGACCCTCCGCAGATCTCAAAGTGCAAACGGCTTTACGCCAAAGGCGTTTTCTGTTGCCATTTGCGCAGAGATGACACGCGTGGCTATCCCGGCTCTCTCCGCGCGTCACCGTCCTCTCCCCGTCGCCGATCCGGTTCTTTCTCTGCCGTCATATCTCCGGAAACGCGTTTCATTCCGCCGTCATCCCAGCGCCCTAACCGAAGTGAGGGCGTTGGAGATCTGTGGGGGCACCGATGCCGCAGGCATTGGGGGGACCACTCGGCGGAGGAACGCTCAAAGCTCCGCGTCATCCCGGCCAAAACGGCAACATATCAAACGCAGAGCGTTTGGCCGTTTTGGGTAAGGGATCCACGG
>JAGDAG010000044.1 GCA_017959625.1 Abditibacteriota bacterium
ACCGCCTCCTGAAGCATTTCGGGCCCTTCCGCCTTTGTCATCCCGATGGACGACCCCTGGCACACGGGCTTTACGAACACCGGATATTTGAGTCCGCTGCATTTGGCGGTTATATAGGGATCGTCGGGTGACACCTCCACGGAAGGCGCGACGGGGATGCCGTTCTGCCTGTAGATGTTTTTGGAGACCGCCTTGTCTATGGACAGGCTGTTGGCAAGGACCCCCGAGCCCGTGTAGGGTATCCCCAGTATCTCCAGGAGCCCCTGGATGCAGCCGTCCTCGCCGAAACGGCCGTGAAGGGCTATAAAGCACAGCTCCGGCCGCTCTCCCTTTTCCCGGAACAAGAGCTCCGCAGGCCTCAGATAACCCGATGCGTAAAGCTCCTCTATCTCTTTTTTGTGGGCCTCCAGCACCGGATACTTCTCTACGTCGGAAGTCCAGCCGGGCCTCAGAGGCGCAGTATCTATGCCGCAGACCTCGTATTTGTTTTTATCCAGCGCCTTGATTATCTCATAGCCCGTCACAAGGGAAATGCTCCTTTCCGAAGAAAGGCCTCCCATGAGAACGGCGACGCGCTTTTTGGTAAAGTCTCCGATGAGCCGTACTTCGGGCTCCAGAACGACGCCTTTCTGTTTTTTTACCTCCTCTCTGATCCGTTTGGCAAGAGAATAAACGTCCGCGGAAGAGGCGTTGTTTTTGTTTATGATAAAATTGGCGTGCTCCTTTGCAACGCAGGCTCCCCCCGACTCCAGGCCTTTCAGGCCGCAGCTTTCGATGAGCCTGCCCGCCTGGACCGACGGGGTGTTTTTAAAAAAGCAGCCGGCGCTTCTGTAAGGGGGAAATTTGTTTTTCCGGAAATCAAGCCTTTCGGAGAGTTCGCATGAAGCCTTTTTGAGCTCTTCGGCCGAAGACGCTTTGCCGATATTGAATACCGCCGAAAGCAAAACGTATTTGCCGGGGTTCTTCTGGAACAGGGAATTCCTGTATTCGTATCCGCATTCTTCGGCTTCAAAGGTGCAAAGCTCATCGTTTTCCACGTCGTAGAGATCGATGCTTTTGACAAACCGGCCTATATCGCCGTAGGATTCGCCGGCGTTCATATAAAGGGCGCCGCCCAGGCTCCCGGGGATGGCTCCCACGAGATGAAGCCCGGTAAAGCCCGCTTCCAGAGACGCTTTGGCCGCCGCCGTAAGCCCGGCAGCGCAGCCGCAGGTAAAAAAGCCGTCGCCGGTCTCGCCCCATTCCGAAAAGGCCGCCCCCAGCTTTATCACGGCGCCTCCGAAGCCTTTGTCGGAGACCAGGAGATTGGTGCCGCCGCCGAATATATAATACGGGATATTTTTTGACCGAAGGGCCCTTATGGTCTCGGCAACGGCGGAGGGCGCCTCCGCAATAATGAGATACCTGCACTTCCCCCCCGTTCCCATGGAACAGTGTTTCGCCAGGGGTTCGTTGTATAAAACGGTTATTCCTTTTATATTTTTCAGCATTTAGCGACTCCCTCCCCCCTCATTCGTCTGCAAGCTCGCCGCAGATGCTGTTGATATCGCCGGCGCCGAACACTATGGCTATATCATCGGGGCCGACGGTTTTTTTCAGGTATTCCGGAATAAGGTTCTTGGGCATATACGAAGAGTCTGAAAAGCCGGACGCCAGAACGGCGTCGTTCACCATTTTTCCGTCCACTCCCTTGACAGGCTTTTCCCGGGCTGCATAAATGTCGGTGACGATCACGCGGTCGCCTTTTGTAAGGACGTCCACGAACCCTTTGAGATGGTCTCTCGTGCGGGAATAAAGATGGGGCTGAAAAACCACCGTTATCCGCTTGCCGGGATAATGCTCCTTCAGGGCGTCCATGGTGGCGCCGATCTCTGTGGGATGATGCGCGTAATCGTCAATGAGCATCCCGCCGTTCAGGCGGCGGACGTTGAACCTGCGGCTGGGCAGCGAAAAGGCTTCAAGGACCTTTTTGATGCCGGCAGAGGAGACTCCCAGATGATCGCACACGGCAAAGCAGGCAAGGGCATTCAAAACGTTGTGCCTCCCCGGTATCCCGAGGTCGCAGCGTATTGCGAACAGGCCGTTTTTATATACGTCGAAGGAGATCCCTTCGCCCTTTATCTCGATATTGTCCGCGTAAACGTCCGCCTCTCTGCAGAAACCGAAGCCCACCGCCGGGCGCCCGCTGTTTTTCGCCGCTTCGAAAGCGTTTTCGTTGTCCCGGCAGTAGATCACAGCGCCGTCGGCGTCCAGATTTTCCAAAAACCGGGAAAAAGCCTCTTTTATCCGGTCGAGGGTCCCGTAATAATCCAGATGATCTGCGTCTATATTCGTGATGACCGCGACGGAAGGCCTGAGGTCGAGAAAGGATTCAAAGGCTTCGCAGGCTTCGGTGAGAAAATATTTGTTGGATTTGCCTATGCGGGCGTTGCTGCCCTTGAGCGCCGGGACGGCCGCGCCTATAACGGAAGTGTTATCGTATCCGTTTCCGGAAAGGACGGCGTCGATCATAGTGGTAGTGGTGGTTTTTCCGTGGGTCCCGGCTACCGCTATACGCACCTCGTATTCCTTCATGAGCCTGCCCAGCATCTCCGAGCGCACGATACATTCTTTACAGGTCTCCTTCGCTTTGCGAAGCTCCTCGTTGTCGTTGGGGATGGCCGCCGAATACACCACCACGTCCTGATCGGAGATATGGCTGGCAGAATGGCCTATGTTGACCGCTATCCCCCGGTTCCGAAGCCGTATGGTAGACGCTCTTTCGGTAGCATCGCTTCCCGACACGGAGCACCCTCTGGTCTTAAGGATCTCCGCGATGGGGCTCATTCCTTCGCCGCCGATACCGATAAAATGATATTTTTTATTGTTCAACAAACCGCTCCAGGCAAGACTTTTAGCGGATAAAAAATCACCGCTAAATATATTATACAATATCCCGCCGGAAAATTAAATAGAGAAAGCCCGCCGCAGCCCGGGTATCCCGGCGGGATACGCAGGGGGCGCCCTGCCGAAAATCTTGCAAAAACCCTTTCCTATGGTGTAATATAATAGTAGTTAAAACGGTTATCTTTCACCGGAAGGAGTTTTTATATGGACGTTTCCATCGATGAGATCAAGGCCCGGGAGATCCTCGGCCTGGAAGGCATGCCGGCTCTGGAAGCGGAGGTGATACTGGAAGACGGGACCTACGGCCTGAGCCAGGTATCCTGCAGCGGCGCCTCTTCCCCCGTGCGGGAAAACGGCGCCGGGAACGCCGCGGCCGCCGCAATCAACGAAGAGATAAACAATATGCTGTGCGGGGAAAACACCACGGATCAGCTTGAGATCGACAATGCCTTACGCTCGGTGGCCGAGCTTCCGGCGTTTGCCCGGCTGGCAGTGTCCTCCGCCTGCGCAAAGGCCGCCGCAAACGCCCTGAGCCTGCCTCTTTACAGATATCTGGGCGGAGTGTTCGCCCACACCATACCTATGCCGGAATTCACTCTTCTCGACACTCCCGAAGCAGACTCAAAGGCGCTGGGCATCCGGCCCTCCGGCGCGGCATGCCTTGCGGAAGCCATAGCCGTTTCGGAGGCCGTTGCCGCCTCGGTGAGGGATCTGCTCGAAGCCCGGGGCTCCCGGATCCCCGCGGGGGAGAACGGCGGTTTTGCCTCCCCTCTTGCGACAGCGGAAGAAAACATCCTTCTTGTGTGCGCGGCCATAGAAAGGGCCGGCTTCATTCCGGGAGAAGATGTGGAGCTGGGGCTTTCCTTCGGCGCGGGCTTTGCGGACAATAAATACTGTTCCAAAGCAAGAAGCGCGGAAGACGAGGCGGCTTATTTTGCGGAACTGTGCGAACGCTTTCCCGTGGGCAGTATAGACCTGCCCCTTGAAAAAAGCGATGCCGCAGGCTGGCAGTTTCTGGCGGAGATACCGGACGGTTACGTTATGCTCTCCTGCGACCCGGGCCCCGGCAGACAGTGGGAAACGCCAAGGCTCTGCCCCGCCCCGTGCTGCATCTCCCGCCCGGAAGAACAGTCCTCCGTATCCGGTATACTGGCGTCCCTGAACGCAGCCGCGGCGGCGGGCAAAAAAATCAAGATCCGGCGCTCCTCGGCCACCGAAGACACCTTCATCGCAGATCTGGCGGTGGCGGTCAACGCCGGATATATCGCCGCGGGCGCGCTGCGGTCTCCGGGAAGCAGCGTGCTCCTGAACCAGCTGCTCCGGATAGAAGAAGAGCTTGGAGCAAACGGGACCTTCGGCCCCGGGGAGGAATGACATGAAAAAGCTTTACGGCGAAAAAGAACAAAAAGAATACGTCTCCGGCGGAGAATGGGAAGCAAAATGGATATGCCATCCCGAAGCGTCGGCGGAAGAATCGGCCCTTTATTGTTTCCGGCTCTCTTTCGACCTTCCGGAAGACACGGTGATCCGCGTCAGCGTATCCGCAGACCAGAGATATATTTTTTACGCAGACGGCGTAAAGCAGGGCGAAGGGCCGGAACGCGGCGACTTTGACAACTGGTTTTTTGAGACCTACGAGCTTGCTCTCGGAAAGGGGCCCCACGCGTTCTCCGTCCTCAACTGGTTCATACGCTATGAGGACAGGCCTCCCGTGGCCCAGATGTTCTGGCGCCCCGGCTTCATACTGGAGTGCCGCGAACTGCCCGGGCTCGATACAGGCAGCGGCCTTTGGAAGGCGCTGAAGGTCCCGGGCTTTTCCATAGACGAGCCCAACCGGGAGACCTACACCGGCTCCCGTTTCGCCATACACGGCGCCCTGGTCCCCTGGGGCTTTCTTGCGGGAGAGGCCGGAAACTGGAAAGAGCCCCGTGTCCTGTGGAAGGGCAGCAACAAGTATC
>JAGDAG010000045.1 GCA_017959625.1 Abditibacteriota bacterium
ACAGGCTGGCAGGGCTGGCCAGACACAGACTCCCCGCCGGAGGCGACGCCTACGTGAGGGCCCTGGAGGTCCACCGGGCCAAGGCCGCGGCCTATGAGGGCCAAAAGAGCCTGCGCCTCATCGAGCCTCAGGCAGTCCGGGACCTTATCGAACACTACAGGCAGGCCTGCTTCAGCCGGGATATCCCGGAGATGAAACAGTACAATATCTCCTGCTCGGTGAACGCGGCCTCCAAACGCTTTGTCTCCAGCCTGGGCAGCGACATAGAGACCGACACACAGAGGTGCCGGCTCAACGCCTCCTGCCGGCTGGTGATCAAGGGGTATCCCGTATCCGCCTACAAGGGCTTTCAGAAGGCGTTTTTTGACGAGCTGTCCGGCCACGAACAGGAAATAACCGGCGAGATAGACCGCTTCATGGACTACGGCTACCGCGCCGTGGACGCGGAGCCCGGGGAATACGTCACTATCCTGTCGCCGGTGGTCACGGCCATGTTTACCCACGAAAGCTTCGGGCACAAGAGCGAGTCCGACTTCATGCTCAACGACAAGACCCTGCGGGAAGAATGGGTCATGGGGAAGAAGGTGGGCGCCGACGGAGTGTCCATAGCCGATATGGGGGATATGCCCAACAACGGCAGGCTGATATATGACGACGAAGGCACTCTGACCCGGAAGACCTACCTCATCAAAAACGGAGTCCTCACGGGCAGGCTCCACGACGTCAAGTCCGCCGTCACCCTGGGAGAGGATCCCACGGGCAATTCCCGGGCCCAGGACTACACCTGCCCGCCCATAGTGCGTATGACCAACACCTACATGGAGCCGGGCCCGGACGACCCGGAGGACCTGATCAGGGGCACGAAGGACGGGGTGTACGTGTACGCCGTTTCCTACGGCACCGGCTCCTCCATATTCACCATGAAGCCCACCCTGTGCTACCGCATACGGGACGGAAGGCTTGCGGAGCCCCTGCGGGTGAACGTGGTGACGGGCAGCGTGTTCAAGACCCTTTTCGATATAGACGGCATAGGCAGCGATTTTGAGCTCTTTGACACCTATACCTGCGGCAAGAACGGCCAGAGCGTGCCTGTCTCGGCAGGCGGGCCCACCATAAGGGTGAAGGCCCTTAACGTCAATTAGGAGGCGGAAAATGCAGCAAAAATACACACAGAGAACCATCTCCTGCGAGGCGGAATACGAGGAAAACAGGATCAAGAGCTTTTCGTCCTCCGATACCAACGTTTCTTCCTACCGCATATATGATAACGGCGAAGCCCGGATACAGTACCAGACGGGCATAGTGCCTGACGCCGAAGGCTTCCGCCTGGCCTCCCTGAAGCCGGGCAGGCCTTGGCCCTTTGAGCCCGTTGCCTTTACGGGCAGCAGGGACCTCACAGAGGAAGAAATGCCCGACGCCCTGCTGCTGGACGAAGCGGAAGCCCTGATAAAGGCCCTCACCGAGCGGTATCCGCAGTTCATCTTCTCCGGCGGGCTTGAAAGGGTGACCGTGGAAAGACGCTGGACAGGCGAGAACGGCTTGGATCTCTTCTGCAGGGATACGGCTGTCTGGGCCGGCATAGGCTTCAAGCACGTGGATTCCAGGGACATACACGACGGCTGGTTCAGCCTGCCCCAAAGGACCTGGTCACGGCAGGCGGCGCTGGATATGGCGGAGGACTATCTGGGCCGCTACAACCGGCCCTGCGAGCTGCCCGAAGAAGTCATCATACAGGGAGACCTGGACTTTTCGGAGCTGCTGGCCGGTTCGCTGAACGCCGAAAGCCTGGGGCTGGGAGTGAGCCTGCTCTCGGATAAGATAGGGTCCCAGGCCTTTTCGCCCCTGGTGACGGCAGTGAGCGACTTCACAGGCAGGGAGAACTATATGAACCCCTTCTGGGACGGAGAGGGCTTTGCCGACGAGGGCTTCAGGAGGACCTTCATAGACAAGGGCGTTGTCCTCTACGGAGCAGCCGACAGAAAGACCGCCCAAAAATACGGCGTGCCACACACCAACGGCGCCAACCACAGCTACGCCGACCTCCCCACCCCGGGCAGGCTGCGCCTGTCCTTTGACTCCTCCGGCAAAACCGTAAAGGAGCTGCTGGCCGGAAGGCTTTCGGTGATCCCTCTCATGTCCAGCGGAGGCGGCTACAACGAAAAGGGCGACTACGCCATGCCCGTCCAGAACGCCCTCCTCTCCGACGGAGAAAAGGTGCTGGGCAGGCTGCCCGCCTTTACCATATCGGGCAACATGTTCGATTTTTACGGCAAAGACTTTATCGGCTCCCCCTGCGACAAGCCCATCACCCGGTTGAGGACGCCGCTGATACGGGTGCACGCCAAGCCTATGGAATAAAAAAGGAAAAACCATGAACAAATACACAGCATACTGCGGGCTGGACTGCGCCGCCTGCGAAGCCCGCATCGCCACGGCGAACGACGACAACGCCCTCAGGGAAAAGGTGGCCAAAGAGTGGTCGGAGATGAACGGCGTTGAGATAACTCCGCAAATGATAAACTGCGACGGCTGCCGCATAAACGGCAGAAAAACCGTGTTTTGCGATTCTCTCTGCCCCATAAGGCAATGCGCCATGGCCAAAGGCGTGGAGACCTGCGGCGGCTGCGCCGAGATGGACGGCTGCGAGACCCTGGCTATGGTGACGAAAAACAACGCCGAAGCCCTGAAAAGGCTGAAGGGAGAATAAGCGCCCCCTGACCGGGCGTAGACATCGGGCGGAAAAAACACAAAAAGGAGGCGCAGCGCTCTGCACGACATATGGAACCCCTGGCACGGCTGCAGAAAATGCAGCGAAGGCTGTCAGAACTGCTATATGTATTTTCTCGACGCCATGAGAGATCGTGACGGCTCGGAAATTTACAGGACCAAGGCGGGCTTTGCCTATCCCCTTTCAAAGGACCGCAGCGGACGCTACAAGGTCAGAAGCGGCGAGATGCTCAGGGTGTGCATGACCTCGGATTTCTTTCTGGAGGAGGCGGATCCCTGGAGGCCCGCAGCCTGGGACATCATCCGGCAGAGGCCCGACGTTAAATTTTTTCTGCTGACCAAACGCCCCTGCCGGATACGGGAGAGCCTGCCCCGCGACTGGGGCGAAGGCTGGGAAAACGTGATGCTGAACGTCAGCTGCGAAAACCAGAAACGGGCCGACGAAAGGATACCCGTTTTGCTGTCTCTGCCCGCCAGACACAAGGGGATCATGTGCGCTCCGCTTATCGGCAGCGTAATCATAGACAGATATCTGGAAAGCGGACAGCTGGAGCAGGTGCTTTGCGACGGCGAAAACTACGGGGGAGCCCGCCCCTGCCGGTACGAGTGGGTCAGGAGCCTGAGCGAAGAGTGCAGAAAACACAACGTGACCTTTGTGTTCTGCGGCACAGGCCGGCGCTTTATCAGGGACGGCAGGCTGTACGAGATAGAAGAAAACGCCCGCCAGAGCCGGCAGGCCTTCAGGTCGGGCCTGAGCTTCAGCGGCAAGCCGATAGAATGGCGCCTGACTTTTCCTTCGGGAGGCCTGCTTGAGGAAAACGAACTCTACGTTCCGTATTTCGCCGGACGGTGCGCGGCCTGCGGTATGCGGCCTGTCTGCAACGGCTGCAGCCGCTGCGGAAAATGCGGCGCGGAAAAAAGCTGAAGATTTTGCGGCCCGGGAAGCGGCGCCGCTTTGCCATATCGGCCGGCATGTTCGGCTCATGCGGCAAAGACCGTATCGGTCCCCCAAGGCAAGCCCATGGCGGAAACGCTTCATAGCGCTCCTGCGTCATCCCTCCGACTTCGCAATACGACCGGCGCTTGGCGCCGGGATGACGCCGTGGAACAGAGCTTGTCCGCCGAAATGACATTGGCGACTTCTTTGACAAGGAGATCTCTTACCGGTTTTTCCATTCGGAAAAACCGCCGAGATGACCGCAACAGACAAGACTTCCGCCGGGATGACGCCGTGGAA
Organism: Abditibacteriota bacterium; assembly: GCA_017959625.1. Lineage (GTDB taxonomy): Bacteria > Armatimonadota > UBA5829 > UBA5829 > UBA5829 > RGIG7931. Next base: position 3,965 of record JAGDAG010000045.1, read on the forward strand.
AGGCGCCTTAGTCTTCAAGGCCGAAATAACGTTGGGCGTTTCGGAAACAGACGCCTTCCGTAATGGTCCGCAATGCCGCCTCGTCATTGGGGTATTCGCCGTCCTCCACCCATTTTCCCAGCAGCTCGCAGAGTACGCGGCGGAAGTATTCGTGCCTTGCGTAGCTGAGAAAGCTGCGGGAATCGGTGACCATCCCTACAAAGCCCGCAAGATAGCCCTCGTTGGCAAGGCTGGTCATATGGTCGGTCATGCCCTGTTTATGGTCGTTGAACCACCAGGCGGTGCCGTGCTGCAGCTTGCCCGCCGCTTCGCCGGTCTGGAACGCCCCCATCACCGTTTCGATGGCGGCGTTATCATTGGGATCCAGGGAATAGAGTATGGTTTTGGGCAGCTCTCCCGTCTCGTCCAGGGCGGACAGGAAGCCGGCCAGCGCCTTGAAAGAGACCCGGTCGCCGATGGAATCGACTCCGGCGTCGGGGCCCAGCGCCCTGAAGACGCGCCGGGAATTGTTGCGCATCACGCCAAAGTGCAGCTGCATCACTATGCCCAGTCGGGCGTATTCCCGCCCAAGTTCCGTCAGCAGCGCGGTCTTGAACATGGCTTCTTCAAGGGGCGTGGGAAGCGCGCCCTCAAGACGCCGCCGGAAGATGGCTTCTATCTCATCCCTCGAAGCCGGCGCAAAGGGGACCGCCTCCATGCCGTGGTCGGCTACGCGGCAGCCCAGCGCGGCAAAGGCCTTCAGCCTGCTTTTCAGGGCTTCCGCCAGTTCACTATAGCTGCCGACGGAGCCGAGTTTTTTCAGATAGTCCGTATAATCCGCCTTCTCTATTCCCAGCGCCCTGTCCGGGCGGAAGCCCGGCAATACGCGTACGCTAAAGCTTTTGTCACCGGCTATTTTTTCGTGCCATTCCAACGTATCCGCCGGATCGTCGGTGGTACAGATCGCAATAACGTTGGACCTTTCGATCAGCCTTCTCGGGCTCATATCCGGGCTCTGCAGCGCGCGGCCTGTCAGCTGCCAGACTTCCTCTGCTGCGCTGCCGTTGAGGATACCTTTGTAGCCGAAATAGTTCCGCAGCTCAAGATGGCTCCAGTGGAACAGCGGATTGCCGATGGAAAGCCCCATGGTCTCCGCCCATTTTTGGAACTTTTCCCTGTCCGGCGCATCCCCGGTAATGAACCTTTCCTCCACGCCGGCAGAGCGCATCAGCCGCCACTTGTAGTGGTCGCCGCCCAGCCAGAGCCGGGTGATATTTTCAAACTGCCGGTCCTCGAAGATCTCCCGCGGGCTCAAATGGCAGTGGAAATCAATAACGGGCAGGGCTGACGCGCAACCATGATAAAGCTGCCTTGCCGTATAAGTAGAGAGCAGAAAATCCTTGTCCATAAACGGTTTCATTTGCCTTTACCTCCGCACCCTGCCGCCGTTGCTTCCGCAAATAACGTATGCCGTTCTCCCATGGGCTTATACGCCGCTGTAGGCGGAAAACCCGCCGTCTATGGGTATGGTCACGCCGGTGATGAAACCGGCGGCTTCGTTGTCCAGCAAAAACAGCACTGCGCCGACAAGCTCCTTTTCCGGATCGCCGAAGCGGCCCATAGGCGTGGCGGCAAGGATCTTGCGGGTGCGCTCCGTGGGGGTACCGTCGGGTTCGAACAGCAGCGCATGGTTCTGGCTGCTGTCAAAAAAGCCGGGAGCGATGGCGTTCACCCGGATGCCGGCTTTGGAGAAATAGACCGCCAGCCACCGGGTAAAGTTGGTCACGGCCGCTTTCGCGCCGGAATACGCGGGGATCTTGGTCAGCGGCGTATAGGCGTTCATGGAGCTGATGTTCAAAATACAGCAGCCTTCCCTGCCGACCATTTGCCGGGCAAAGGCCTGCGTGGGGATCAGCGTTCCGATGAAGTTCAGGTTGAAAACGAATTCCACTCCCGCCTTGTCCAGATCGAAAAAGCTCTTGATATCCGCTTCGATATCCCCCTCTTCATAGTATTCCTTGTCCGTAGTGGACCGGGGATTGTTGCCGCCGGCGCCGTTGAGCAATATATCGCAGGGGCCGAGATCCGCCTGCGCGGCGTCCGCGACTTCATAACAGGTATCGCGCTCCAGCACGTTGCAGGCGTAAGCCTTCGCGACGCCGCCTTCCGCCACGATCTCTTCCGCGACGCGCTGCGCCTTGTCATAGTCCAGGTCCAGCAAAGCCACCTTTGCGCCGGCCCGGGCCAGCGCCTTTGCGAATGCAGAACAGAGCACTCCGCCGGCTCCGGTGACCGCGGCGACCCTGCCGGAAAGATCGGTGCTCAAAACGTTTTTTTCCATATCAGCGGCCCTCCTTTGTTTCTTTCTCCATCAGATCCCAGGCGCCCAGCATATACATAATGCCCAGGGCGCGGTCGTACAGCCCGTAGCCGGGGCGCACGCTGCCCGGCTTCTCATCCCACAGATGCCGCCCGTGGTCGGGGCGGATATAGCCCTCGAAGCCGCAGTCGTGGTAGGCCCGGAGGATATCCAGGATACCCGTCTCGCCGTCGCAGTCCCGATGGGACGCCTCGGCGAAATATCCGTTGGGGAAATGCCTGATGTTGCGGATGTGGGCAAAGGCGATGCGGCCGCAGTGCCTGCGCACGATATCCGCCACGTTGTTGGCGGGGTTTGCGTTGAGGCTTCCGGAACACAGCGTCAGGCAGTTGTACGGATCGTCCACCATCTCCAGGAACCGGGCGATGCTGCCCTCGTCCACCAACAGCCGGGGCAGCCCGAAAATATCCCAGGGGGGATCGTCCATGTGGATGGCCATCTTTATGTCGCACTCATGGCAGACGGGCATGAGCTTCTCCAGAAAATACTTCAGGTTGCCCCACAGCATTTCCTTTGTTACCGGCCTGTAAGCGGCGAACAGCTCGTCCAGCCTGGCCATGCGTTCCGGTTCCCAGCCTGGGAAGGTCATATTATACTTTTCGGTAAAGGACATCACGTAATCCGCCATCTCCTTCGGGTCGTCCTGGATCATATCCTTTTGGTAATACAAAGAGGTAGAACCGTCGTCCCCGGGATGGAACAGCTCGCTGCGGGTCCAGTCAAAGACAGGCATGAAGTTATAACAGATGACCTTCACGCCGAAAGGCCGGAGATTGCGGATGGTCCGGACGTAGTTGTCGATATACCTGTCTCTTGACGGCAAACCGATCTTGATATCGTCGTGAACGTTCACGGATTCCACCACGTCGGCGTTGAAGCCCGCATCGAGTATGGGCCGGACGGCCGCCTCTATCTCCTCCTGCTGCCAGATCTCCCCCGGCAGCTTGTCGTGCAGCGCCCAGACGATAGTGCTCACCCCCGGGATCTGCCGGATATCCGAAAGACTGATCTTATCATTTCCCAAACCGTACCAGCGAAAGCCCATTTGCATCGGCATGTTTCCGCCTCCTTTGTTTCTGAGTATATTTCAAGAAGCTAATGAAGATGTATTGCTTATATTTTCATTATACACAATAGCGGGGCCTTTTTCAAGGGACGCCGAAAGGCGCAGGGCCTCCGCTGCCGTCATCCCCGTCGTGTCATCTCGTAGCCTTCGCCATACGACGAAACGCGCAGCGAAGAGAGCGAAGGCTGGAAGAGATCTTCGGGGGGACCATCCGTTCATTCCATGACGAACGTCATCGCCGAACGGATGGGGGGGGCCGTACAAGGAACGTTGCGGAATGCTCACGGCGTCATCCCGCCGACTTCGCAATACGACCGGCGCCAGGCGCATAGCGCGAACCTCGCGTCATCTCGGCGCGGAAGGCAATACGACGACTGCATAAGCATTCAGGCCTGAAGCGGCAAGAGATCCCCGGAGGGGCCCTCCGCC
>JAGDAG010000046.1 GCA_017959625.1 Abditibacteriota bacterium
GGCCCTCAACCAAGCGCGTCTGCCATTCCGCCACATCCCCGTGACACACTACTATTATACCTTTATTCCCGCCGTCTGTCAAGCGCCCGGCAAAAAAAAGCGTCCGGGCGGCGTTGTTTGACAAAACGTAGCCCATAATATAAAATAATAATGGTATTTTAAACTAAGGAAAAAGCGGCTCCACGGAGCCGCGGGAAACATGGTGGCTATTTTTAAAAAACTGCTGAACGCGCCCCGCATGACTCTGATCCTGGCGCTGGTCACGCTGCTTGCCGGAAAGGCTTTTGCCTCCGGAGGCGACGCTTCCGCCCAAGTGCATCACATACTTCTGGGGCTCATCGTCATAATAGTGGCTGCAAAGCTGGGGGGCGATCTCTTCGTCCGCCTGGGGCAGCCCGCCGTGCTGGGAGAACTGGTCTTCGGCATAATCATCGGCAATCTGGGCCTTTTTAACGTCCATATATTCGAATTCGTTGCCAAAGACGTCAATATCGCCGTGCTTTCGGAGATAGGCGTGATCTTCCTGCTTTTCCAGGTGGGCCTGGAGTCGGATATCGCCAAAATGGCAAAGGTAGGGGCTTCCGCCTTCGTGTCCGCCACGGTGGGGGTCATAGTGCCCTTCCTGCTGGGCTGGGCGGCGGCGGCCTTTTTCATAAGGGACGAGGGCATGTATGCCCAGATGTTCATAGGGGCCACTCTCTGCGCCACCAGCGTGGGCATCACCGCCCGGGTGCTGATGGATCTGGGCAAGGTGCACACAAAGGAGGCCCGCATCATCCTGGGGGCCGCGGTCATCGACGACGTCCAGGGCCTCATAGTTCTGGCCGTCATCTCCGGGCTGGTGAAGGCCGCTTCCGGAGGAGCCGCCCTTTCGCCTGTGAGCATCATCCTCATAATCGTAAAAGCGGTGGTGTTCCTGGGAGTGGTGCTGGCCTTCGGAAGGAGCTTTGCCAAAAGGGTGTTTGCCCTGGCGTCACATCTGCGTTCCGACAATATAATGCTCTGCATCGCTCTGGTGTTCTGCTTCGGCCTCGCCTATATCGCTGCGGTCATGGGCCTTGCCGCCATAGTGGGGGCTTTTGCCGCCGGCCTGGTGCTGGACGAGGTGCAGTGGAGAGATATACGCAAGTTCAGAGCCATGAGCGTTGATAATCTCATCGCTCCCATAGCGGGGATGCTGGTCCCCATATTCTTCGTGCGTATGGGCGCCACGGTGGATATCACCTCCTTCGGAAAAGTGAGCGTGCTGGTGTTTGCCGCAGTCCTCACGGTATGCGCCGTCATCGGCAAGCAGGCTTGCGGCCTGGGAGTGGTGGACAAGGGGGTCAACAGGCTCGTGGTGGGCCTGGGCATGATCCCCCGGGGAGAAGTGGGGCTCATTTTTGCCGCCACCGGCATGACTCTCATGCTGGACGGCAAGCCCGTTATAGGCCCCGGCACCTATTCCGCCATAGTCATAATGGTGGTGGTGACCACGGTAGTCACGCCTCCTCTTCTGAAATGGGCCCTCACCCGGGCGGAGGCGGGCGGCGCGAACGGCGCGGAAACCAAAGAGGCGGAGCATGAAGCGTAAAAAAAACAAAACGCCCGAAAAGCCGGCGCGGGACCTGAGCCTCGTTCCCCTTTTTCTTGTGCCCGCGGCTCTGTTTGCCGCACCCTTTGTTGCCGGGAACTTTGATTTTTACGCGCTGGCGCTGCCGGCTTATTTCCTGTGTCTGGGAGTGTTTCTCTGGTTCGGCAGGAGCGCCACGGAAAAAGAGGCCCTGTTTCCTCCTTTTCTGCTGTATTCCTTTCTGGGCGTCCTGGTATGGAGCCTGGGAGCGCTCTTGTTTTTCAGCCCCAACAGATACGTTTCGGCCCTCAGCGTCACCGGCTTCATCAGCCTTGTCTCCTGCGCGGCGCTTCTGAGCGCCGCCTTCAAAAAGAAGAATATCGCCCTGTATTCCGCTCTGGGGCTCTTTTGCGGAGCCGCCCTCTGCTCGCTGAAGGCAGTGGCTCTGGCTCTGGCTCTGGACGGAGACAAGCTTTTTTCCGGGGGCGTCCCCCGCATCTTCGGAGGCTTTGCCAACCCCAATTTCTTTGCCGGCTATCTTGCCCTGGCGGTCCCGGTGGGCCTGGGGCTCGCTTTTGCCTTTAAACACAGGCTCATCAAGGGCCTGCTGTTTGCCGGGGTCTTTTTCACCCTGGCGGCCCTTTTCCTCACCGGCAGCAAATTCGGCGTTGCCGGGCTTTTGGCCGGCCTTTTGGCGTTTTTCGTTATGAACCTTTGGGGCCGCAGCGGAGCCGGCGCCAAAAACTATATCGCCGCCGCCCTTATTGCCGTTGCCGCTTTTCTGGTTTTCGGCTGGACCTTCACCGGCAGGGTGGCCGGCGCAGGAGGGGCGGAAGCCCATTCCGCGGAGTTCCGGCTGCTCACCTGGAAGTCCTCTGTTTCCATGTGCATGGACCATCCCTTCGGAGTCGCCCCCGGGCGTTTTGAAGAAGAATATCCCCTGTACACAGTGGCAGGGCTCACCAGCCACGCCCACAACTCGTATCTGCAGTTTGCCGCCGAATACGGCATTCCCTGCGCCCTGCTTACGGGCTGCTGGATTTTTGCGGCTCTTTTGTTTGCCTTACTGTCTCTGCGGCGCCCCGAAAGGCTGCCGGTAACGGAGCTGGAGGAATGCTCTGAAAACGCGTCGCTGTACTTAGTCTGCGGCCTTGCCGCGGGCCTTTGCGGGGTTTTGTGCCATTCTCTGGCAGACAGCGACCTACATACGGGGGCTGCGGCCCTGGCCTGCGCGGTGTGCTGCGGGGCGCTGCTGAGCCTCTGCCCGCGGCCCGCTCCCGCTCCGGAATATCTGAAGACCATCACCGGGCGCAGCGCGCTTTTGTGCATGCTGGTGCTTCTGGTGTTCGGACTTTCCGAATGGTGCGTCCGTACCGGGCGTTACGAGACGGCCGTGAGGCTTGCTCCCATCGATGCCGCCGCCTGGATGGGTTATGCGGGAGATACCGAGACCGCATCCGTCGCCCGTTTCCGGCTCAAAAACGCCGTGAGAGAGGCCCGCAGATGGTACGCGCCCTATATTAAGCTGGCGGATCTCACGCTTTCGGAGGACCCCCGTTCCCGGGAGGCTGCGGAGCTGTATAAGACAGCCCTGCGCTTTCATCCCAATTCCCTCACAGCCATGAAACGGCTGGCGGAGCTGGGAGTGGATACCGGCGATATACGCCTTGCCGATTTTTATTACGGAAAGCTGCTTCAGACAGAAAACTCTCCCTACGAAAAGATCAAGGGAGTGCCGGAGATGGTGAACACAGCCTACTGCGACGCCCACATGTATTTTGCCGACAAGGCCCTTATGGAGGGCGATGAAAAGGAGGCGCTGAAGCACGCCGAAGCCGCCTGCGGAAGATATGCGCGCTGGCTTGAGAACCGCAACTATATCATAGTGGCTCTGGTTAACGGCATGCTCTCCCCGCGGGAAGCCGAAAACATAAAGGATAAATACCTCGAGGCGGAAGAGCTTTACGGCGATCTGCAGAACAAAGACACCGCCGGAAAGCAAAAGGCCATAGCGGAGGAAGTGAAGGATATACTGGAAGAATACGAGTCCCTTTTGGAGCGGGGATAAGGGCGAAACGGAAAAACCGGCGGGTCTGCCATCGGCAGGCCCGTTTTTTTTTGCGCTGCGTTCAGCGGTGGTCATCCCGGCGGAAAAGCTTAGCCCCACGGCGTCATCACCGGCGGAAACGCTGAAAAAAGCGCCGGCATCCCGTCGTCAATGCGGATGTGACTTGGCGAC
>JAGDAG010000047.1 GCA_017959625.1 Abditibacteriota bacterium
CCGCCTCGGTGGGGTTCATGAACCGCACCTCCACGTTTTCCTTCAGGGCGCCTTCCTTCAGCAGGCCGGCAAAGGTCTCGGCGGCCTTGCGGAGCCGGGCGTTTTTCACCGGCACTCCAACGATGATGCGGGAGGGATACAGGTTGTCGTAAAGGGCCCTGCCTTCCCGCAAAAACTCGGGGCTGAAAAGGATGTTGTCGCAAAAGAAATCGGCTCTGGCCTTTTCGGTAAAGCCCACCGGCACCGTGGATTTGATTATCATCACCGCGTCGGGGTTTGCTTCTATCACCTGTTCTATCACCGCCTCCACGCTGGAAGTGTCGAAATAGTTTTTCTTTTCGTCGTAGTTGGTGGGGGTGGATATTATCACCAGGTCGGCGTCTCCGTAGGCTTCGGCGCCGTTGAGGGTGGCGGTGAGGTCCAGGGGCTTTGTCGCCAGGTATTCTTCTATTTCCTTATCCTGTATGGGCGATCTTCTGTCGTTTATCATCTGCACCTTTTCCGGGATTATATCCACGGCGGTGACTTTGTTTCGCTGCGCCAGCAGCACGGCCATGGAAAGGCCGACGTAGCCTGTCCCCGCTACTGCGATCTTCATTGCTTCGCTCCTTTTGTTATTCCTTTGTATTCTCTTTTTACCGCTTCATAGCTTGCAAGATTTCCTATATCGTAGCGCCTGCCGGGCATCTCCATGGCGAAGACCGGGGTCTGCGAGGCAAGCCAGCAGACAAAGCTCCCCGGAGCGTCGGTGCCGCAGCCCTCTTCTATGCCCCGCTTCACCAGGGGCAGATCCTTTTTTGCATAAAAATAAAAGGGAGGGCAGCACCAGTTGCTTTTGGGGTTTTGGGGCTTTTCTTCCATTTTTGTTATGATATCGTTTTCTCCTATGGTGGCGAAGCCGCATTTTTTCAGTTTTTCGGTATCCGGCTCATAGTAGCGCATCACACAGCTCGCGTTTTTGCCCAGGGCGTAGGAAACGAACCCGGTCAGAGAAAAATCCAGCAGGTTGTCTCCCGCGATCACCAGAGTATCCTCGTTTATCTGCAGGGCGTCTATGGCAAACTGTATATCCCTCACGGCGCCCAGCCTGTCTTCGTTGCAGACGGAGCCGTCGTCCAGCACTATGGCTTCGTAAGGGCATTTTTTTGCCCACGCCTTGAAATGCTCCGCGAATTTGTGGTTTGAGACCGCTATAAAGCCGTCGATTTTTCCCGCCAGATCCTCCGTGAGCCAATCCAGGATAGGCTTCCCGCCCACCTCCAGAAGAGGCTTTGGAAAGTTTTCCGTCAAAGGGTAGAGCCGGGTGGCGTAGCCCGCCGCCAGAATGATGCATTTCATTTTTCGTTCCTCGCTTTTATGCCGTCCTCGGTGGAGCAGATGCAGGCGCTGTATTTGCCCGCAAGGGCGGGAAAGGCGGCCAGATATTCCTTCTCCACCTTTTCCAGTATGCTTTCCCGGTAAGCGGGGTCGATAAGGGCCATGCAGCAGCCCTTGAAGCCGGCGCCGGAAAAGCGTCCGCCGTAGATGCCGTCGGTGCGGGTCATTATCTCATAGAGTTTGATAAGCTCGGGAGAGCCGGTCTCCCAGTTGTATATGGAGCTGCGGCCGCTTTCAAAGGAGAGGCGCCCGAAGGCTTCGACGTCTCCTTTTCGCCAGGCCTCCGCCCCCGCTTCCACCCGGGCGAATTCGGAATACCAGTGCTCCGCCCGCCGGCGCCAGGTCTCCGGGAGCCTGTTTTTGTATTCGTTGTAGATCTCAACGGGCACGTCCCGCAGATTGGTATCGCCGAATTTGCCGTATTCCATGCCGGAAAAGGCCTTCAGGGCGTAGGCGGCGCTGCGGGCTTCATCTACCCGCATATTGAATTTGCTCCCCGCCAGAGAGCGTTCCAGCCCGGAAAAGAACACCGCTATCTCGAAGGGCTTCATGCCGGGGCTTTTGGGGATGGTCTCCAGGGAGCCGTCCTTCATGTCCATATAAAGCAGCCGGTCTTTGCGGCAGTAAACCTCGCAGCTCTGATCCAGCCTGCCTACGGAGACCCCCACGTATTTGGTCTCCGCTTCGAGAGCGGCGTCAATAAGCTCCGTTTCGGAAAGGGTTATTCCGTTCACCCTGCAGAGAGCGGAAAGAAAGGTGAGTATCACCGCTGCCGAAGAACTCAGGCCCCCGATGGGCAGCTCCCCCTCGATGATGCCGCAGATCCCGCAGGCCAGGGGACGGCGGGAAGCCAGGGCGATGGTGGCGCCCCGCAGATAATCGGCCCAGTCGTTCTGCTTTTCCGCGGGAGTTTCGGCGGAGTGCCACTGGGCCCGCTTGGGGAACTGCAGGCTTTGGATCTCTATGATGCCGTTGTGTTTGGCGTCGTAATACATGCGTACGCCCTTGTTTATGGCAAAGCCGGTTATCTTGCCCAGGTTGTGGTCGGAATGCGCGCCCAGGGGACATATCCGGTAGGGGGTGAAGGCAGAGTATTGCGGATCTCTGTGGTAAATTTCCCGAAAGGTTTGTAATGCGTTCATAAATGCCGCCCGTTTACGATTGATTTTCAATTATATTTTACTAAATACGCGCGCCTTATGTCAAACCGGCGCCCCTTCGCCGCCGGAAGGCTTATGCGTCAAAAGGAAGGATGAAATACCGGAAGGAAAAAGGATAACAAGGCTTTTCCGGCGCGGAGGCAAAGGGTAAAGCGCTCATCGGCCCTTCGCCGCAGCCGTTATTTTTTGATATATCCGGGTATATGGCACAGGGTTTTGCATTCGATGGCTTCGAAAAGCCGTCCGCGGTAGGGGTTCAGAGAGCAGACGGTCTGCCTGTCCGGGCCGCCGTCGGGGAGCTTTTTCACCAAAAGAGAGCCGGGAGCCACTATCACGGCGTCGTCTTCTCCGGGAAGGCGGGGAGGCATTTGGTAATTGCGCTTGCGGAAATGGATATACAGATGTTCTTCGCTCTTGATCCCTTCGCCCTGCAGCCAGTATCTGAAGACCCGCCCTTTCTGCCAGAAGAAAAGCTGCCGCGGGGCGTTGACGTTGCGGCTGTCGGCAAAACGCTCCGAAAACTTTATGCGTTTCCAGTTTTTGGAAATGTCGGCGAACACTCTTTCGTCAAAGACCTTCATTCCCGCTTCCGCCAGAAGGTCGTTGGCG
>JAGDAG010000048.1 GCA_017959625.1 Abditibacteriota bacterium
CGGAAGAAGAAAGCCTTGCCGGCCTTATGGCGCTTTTTTCCGCAAAAGAGAACCCCGCCTACCCGGCAAAGGAGCTTCTTTTCGACACGGGCTTTTTGCCCGCCGAAAGCCTGAAAAAGGCGGAAAAGGCGCTTTTTGAGGAAGGCGAAAAACGCGCGGCCTTCGCCGGAAATACAAAATACACCATGACCGGCCTCCTCACCCTGGGGGCAAGGCTCCACCCCGATTCCCTTTACGATCAGCTCGACTGCTACGCCCGGCGTTTCCCCGCAGAGCTGGCGCACCTGATGCCGGACGTTCTGAAAGCCCTGGATTTCTATAAAGAGGAGACCCGGCCTCCCAGGAGCGGCGCTCCCGCAGAGGCGCAGGCCCCCGTTTATGACGACGACATTTTTCTCACCGGCGCAGAAAGCTATTCCCCGGACGCGGGCTGGATGGCGGCGTCCGTGCTGCTGGCGAAAAACGTTCTGGTGTGGCTGTGGCAGCTCTCGGAAAAATACGGCCTGCCCGTGGGCCGGCTGGACGAGATACCCGACGAAGAACTGGACGAAATAAAAGAACAGGGCTTCACCGCCCTTTGGCTCATAGGCCTCTGGGACAGAGGCAGCGCGTCCCGCTCCATAAAAAGATGGAACGGCAACGGCGAAGCGGAAGGCTCCGCCTACAGCGTGAGGCGCTACGCCATCAGCGAAAGGCTGGGAGGCGAAGAAGCCCTGCAAAACCTGAAAGCGAGGGCCATGCGCCGGGGGATACGCCTTGCCGCGGACATGGTGCCCAACCATACGGCCCTGGACGCCCCCCTTCTGGGAGAACACCCGGAGTATTATCTGCAGCGCGCCTCCTCTCCCTACCCCAACTACGCCTTTTCCGGCGAGAGCCTTTCCGGCTCCCGGGACTACGGCGTTTTTCTGGAGGACCATTATTTCGACCATACCGACGCTTCGGTGGTGTTTTTATACAAAGACTATCGCACCGGCGAAGAAAGATACATCTACCACGGCAACGACGGCACCAGCATGCCCTGGAACGACACGGCCCAGCTGGATTACCTGAAGCCGGAGGTGCGGGAATATGCGGCGCAGACCATAATCGGCGTGGCGAAGCGTTTTCCCATAATACGCTTCGACGCCGCCATGACCCTTACCAAAAAGCATTTCCAGCGCCTGTGGTATCCCCTGCCCGGCACGGGAGGGGATATCCCCTCAAGAGCGGAGGAAGGGCTTTCCGCAGACGAGTTCAACGCTCTGTTCCCGGCGGAATTCTGGCGCGAAGTGGTGGACAGGGTGGCAAAGGAAGCGCCGGACACTCTGCTGCTGGCGGAAGCCTTCTGGCTTCTGGAGGGCTATTTCGTGCGCACTCTGGGCATGCACCGGGTGTATAACTCCGCCTTTATGAACATGCTGCGGAACGAAGACAACGAAAAATACCACAACGCTATCAAAAACACCCTGGAATTCGACCCGGACATCCTGCAGAGATACGTGAACTTTATGTCCAACCCCGACGAAAAAACGGCGGTGGAGCAATTCGGGACGGGAGACAAGTATTTCGGGATCTGCATCCTGATGTGCACCCTGCCGGGGCTGCCCATGTTCGCCCACGGACAGACGGAGGGCCTGCGGGAGAAATACGGCATGGAATACGGCCGGCCCTATTACGGCGAAAAGCGGGACGAAGGCCTGTGGGAAAGGCACAAACGCGAGATATTCCCGCTGCTGAAGCTGCGGAGCCTTTTTGCCGGCGCGGGGAATTTCCGCCTTTACCCCTTCATAACGGAAAACGGCCCGGAAGACAGCGACGTGTTTGCCTTCGGCAATAAAAACGGCGCCGAAAAAGCCCTGGTTTTTTACAACAACCGTTTCAAAACGGCAACGGGAAGCATCCGGGAGTCCGCCCCCTTCAAAAACAAGGAAACCGGCGCCCTGCAGACGGAAAGCCTTGCGGAGGCCCTGGGGCTTGAAGATAACCGCTATCTCATCTGGAAAGACCTTATCTCCGGCCTGGAATACATACGGCCTTCCGCCGAGGTGCGGGAACGGGGCCTGGGTATGCAGCTGGACGCCTATAAATACGCCGTGTTCACAGGCTTCAGGGAAACGGAAGACGATGCATTCTGCCACTACCGGCAGCTGTGCGAAAGGCTGGGGGGCCGGGGGGTCCCCTCCGTAGAAGCCGAACTGGCGGCCCTGAGGCTGGGGCCTCTTTATACCGAGCTTGCCGGCTTTTTTGAAAAAGCCGCCGCGGATATGAAAGACCCGGAGACCCTCGAAGAGCCTCTCCGCCGCATGCTGGAAAAAGCGGGAGACTATATGGGAGGCTCCGGATACGCGGGCCTTGCCGCAGAAAAAATAAAAAGGACCCTCGGCATACTGTATTCGCCGGAGATACAAAGCCGCGCCGCCTGCGCTTCATGTTCCTTAAGGGGCGTCAACAGGGCGCTGTTCCTCTGGGCGGTCATAAGGCACCTGGCGTGCGTACGTTTCGGAACGGACGATCCGGTCCGGTCCGCCGCCCTGGCGGAAGAGTGGGGCCTTGAGGCCGTCGCCCGGGGCTTCCTTTTCGCGGAGGATTATCCCGTCTCTCCGGAGGAGGCGTTCCGGTGCGTTGCCGCCGCCGTGGATCAGACGTTTCTTGCCGACGGCGTCAGGGCCGGAGAAAAGACCGCCGCCGCGGCCGTTAAGGAAGCGATACTTTCAAAAAGCATGGCAAAAGCCATCGGGGCAAACCGCTTCAACGGCGTTGTGTGGTTCCGGAAGGAACTCTTTGCCCTTGCCTGCGACCTAACGTCGCTTTCCCAGGAGATACTTGCCCTGGAGGAGGACGTCCCCCGGAAAAAAGCCGCGGTCCGTTATATCGAAGGGCTGCGGAAAAGGCTTCCCGCCCTGGGAGAAGCGGCAGGCTGGAGGCTGAAAGACTTTTTGGCCGGCGCGCAGGGAGAGATAAAACCATGAAGATACTTTTTGCCGTGGCAGAATGCCTGCCCTTCATAAAGACCGGAGGCCTTGCCGACGTGGCGGGCGCCCTGCCCCGGCTGCTGGCAGCCCGGGGGCACGAAGTGCGGGTCATCATGCCCGGCTTCGGGAAGATAGACAGAGAGCGTTTCGGCTTCACGCCGGGGGATCCCTTCACAGTGAACCATATGGGCAGCGACGTGGAGCTGGGGCTCATGGAAAGCGGCTTCGTGCCCGGGGTGAAGACGGCGCTGGTCCTGAGCGAATCTCTTTACGGCAGGGAAAACCTTTACGGCGAGCCCGACGACCAACACCGCTTTACCATTTTCTGCAAGGCGTGCATGGCGTATATGTTCAACCGGGGGTGGTTCCCGGACATAGTCCACTGCCACGACTGGCACACCGCCCTGCTGCCGGTTTTCCTCCGCACCGCCGCGGAATACGACCCGGTATGGCGGAAGACGCGCAGCGTGTTCACCATACACAACCTGGGATATCAGGGGGTATTCCCCCGGGAAGCGGTGAGAGACGCGGGGCTGGACGAAAGCCTTTTCAGCCCGGACTGCATGGAACACTGGGGGCAGGCCAATTTTATGAAGGGAGCCATAGTGTTCGCAGACAAGATAACCACCGTGTCCCCCGCCTATGCAAAGGAGATACTTACGCCGGAGTTCGGAGAGGGCCTGGAGGGCATCCTCGGGACCCGGGAAAAGGATATCACGGGCATAATCAACGGCATCGACTACGGCGCCTGGGGGCCGGAAAGGGATATGGCCATAGCCGCCCGGTATTCCCGCCTGCGCCCCGCCGGGAAGGAAGTTTGCAAGAAAGAGCTGCTGCGGAGCCTCGGCCTGGATCCGGAGCGGAAAGGCCCCGTGTTCGGCATAGTGTCCCGCCTGTGCAGGCAGAAAGGCATAGACGCCCTTATAGAGCCTATGCGGGACCTTTTGTCCCATTCCGATTCGGCGTTCATCGTGCAGGGAACTGGAGACAAAGAATACGAAGATATGACGGCGGCCCTCTGTTCCGCATTCCCGGAACAGGCCCGGCATATAGCCAGATACAGCGAAGCCTCCGCAAGAAGGGTGTATGCGGGCTCGGACGTTTTTCTTATGCCCTCCCGCTACGAGCCCTGCGGCCTGAGCCAGATGATCGCCCTGGCCTACGGCACCATACCCTTTGTCCATAAGACCGGCGGCCTTTCCGACACCGTCTTTGACGTGGACGGCGGCTCCGGGAAGCCCAACGGCTTTGTTTTTGAGCCTCTCGGCGAAGACGCCGTGCGGGAGAACCTGTGGAGAGCGTATTTCAAATATAAAAACAGCCCCGAGGAATGGCAGGCACTCAGAGACTCCGCCTTCGCCTGCCGCTACACCTGGGACG
>JAGDAG010000049.1 GCA_017959625.1 Abditibacteriota bacterium
AAAAAGATAAAAGGCCGAAAAAGCAAATATCGCCAGGAGTGGCAGAGCGACAACCCCCGTGATACTGGTGCCGCTTGCGCTGCGGAGATAATGCTCTTTTTCCGCGGGGTTCAGGCTGTTTGCCTTTACGAACCTTTTCTCCAGGCTGATCTTATAAATGCCGTTGGCCGAGAGCCCTACTATCGCTTTGTATATCAACGCCACCAGCAGGCAGACCGGCAGCGCGTAATCATGCGAGGATATGCTTATGCCTTGGGAAAAATCGGGCATTTCCAGTCCGGCGATGAGCAGGTTGAGGCCCGCCGCGGCAATCACCGCCAGGATATCCAGGACTATGATTATGATGCAGCCCAAAAACATACGCCTGTAGGCGTACCACACCGAGCCGAACAGAAAGGCGCTGAGGTTAAAGGAAAAGGCCTTCCGAAAGGCCTGCAGATAGCTGTCGTATTTTTCCCCCACAAGGCGCTTCATCAAGTCGTTTTCAAACACCGAGGGGGCGTAGTTCCAGTCCCTTTCCGCGGGAGAGACGGCGGTTTGCTCCTTTGCCGTCTCGTATCTGCAGCCGCAGATGGGGCAGGTGTCCGTGTTTTCATAAACGTCCGCTTTGCAGCGGGGGCATTTTTTTTCTTCCATAGTCCGTTCCTTTTTTTTGCGGGCGGCTCCGCGTATCACAATATCATTATACCATTTTTTCCGCCGGATTTACAGAAAAGCGTTTATTGCTCTTTCGCCCAAAGGGAAACGGAATCCGACAGAAAGCCGCTGACATGCAGGTTTTTTATCCTGCTTTGGGGATACTCCCGCCTTATGAAGCCGCTTTCCGGGCGGCAGCCGGTTATCTGCACGTTGCGCACGAAAAGGCTTTCCACCTCTCCCCTCACCTTTATATAATCGTGGACGTTTCCGTCTCCCCGGATATACACGTTTTCCAGACGGAGACTCTTTATGCTGGAGGGCATGTTCTCCCCCGCCGGCCCGTCTCCCGTATAAGAGCCTCCCAGCTGCAGGAGGTCGTGGGCCAGGCTGCCGTGATAGTGCACGTTTTTAATGGTGAGGGATTCCACGTTCCCCGCCACCCTGAAAAGCATGGGGGCCGGGTCGTATTGTTTTTTGTCGCAGACAAGATCCATGGTGTCGAAGACGATGCTGCCGAAATTTCCCCCTTCGCCTTCCATCCAGGGGGTCACTATGAAGCCCAGCCCCCGGAAGGAGCCCGTCACGTTTTTAATGAGCACTCTGTCCAGCCGGCCCTTCCCCCGGCACAAAAGCCGGATCCCCTGGTCCGCGTTGTCCAGGGCCACCCCGTCTATAGAAACGTCGGTGATGGAAGAGACGCCGTCCCGTTCGTCGGGAGCCAGGGCGATAAAATCGTCTCCCGAAGCGCCCCGTATGTTTTTCAGGGAAAGGAACCTTCCCGGCCCCCAGAAATGCAGACCGTCCTGGTTGTTGGCGTATTTGTAATCGTCCAGAACTATGTTCACGTTTTCTATCACCGCATGCTCAAAATTGGCCAGAAGCAGAGCGAAAGTGGTCTGGTTCCTTATGGCGACGTCCTTTATCAGCAGGTTCTCCACGCCGTAAAGCTCCAGGCATTTCACATCCTTCAGGGCGGAGGGGTTGCCCTGCAGATCGGTGTATATGGTTTTTTCGTCCGGCTTCGAAGGCACCGTGTGCTCCTGATTGGCGGCGTTGTGGTTGTAGGTGCCCCCGATAAAGCTTATGTTCCTGTTCCGTTTTTCCGGGGGAGCGGTAAAGCTCGCCCTGCCGTTGCGGAAAAGGGCGTTGCCCGCCCTGTCCGCCAGATAAAAGCCGCAGGAAGGGTTTATGCACTTCACGGTGGTATCGTCGTGGATGATGAGCCCCGTTATCAGGGCCGCCCCGTCCATCACCAGGGTCAGCTTTTCTCCGGAAAGGGCCTTGTCCAGCACCGCCTGCAGAGCCGCCGTGTCGTCGGTGCCCCCGCCCTTCAGCACGTCGCTGTCCAGAACGGCGAAGTCCGACGCCAGGTATTCCCCCGCCCACAGGGCCGCCGCGGCGGCAAAAAGCGCCGCGCACAAAATAAGCCTACTCAAAAACAAGCTCTCCCCCCTTCATAAACTCCGTGACGCGCAGGGCGTCCGTTTCTTTTCCGTTGAAAAGCGTCCTTTCAGGATCCCTTCTGCCGCATTTGTTCTCTATAGTTACGGCGTTCCCCCCGGCAAGATGAAGGACGGCCCTGTCGAACCGGCATTTCCCCGGCAGCATCAGGTCCTGCCCCGTTACGGGAAAAAGCCCCAGGGCGTTCCAGATATACGTGGCGCCGAGGCCCCCGGAATCGTTGTTGCCGGGGATGCCGCCCCGCCCTTCGGCGAACATACAGTCCAGAGAGGCCTCCAGTATGCGGAAAAGCCTGTCCGACCTGCCGATATAGTGATACGCCCAGGGCGCCTCCATATCCGTTTCGTTGTTGAAACCCTGAAAGCGGTTTTCCGGGCTGCCTTCCGAGAAACCGAAAAAGGAGTCAAGATACTCCTCAAACCGTTCCGTGC
>JAGDAG010000050.1 GCA_017959625.1 Abditibacteriota bacterium
CTTACGGTGGACGGGGATATGAGCACCAACGACACCTGTCTGGTTCTGGCCAACGGCGCTGCCGGGGCCGGAGCCATAGAGCCGGATTCCCCCGCTTACCATGCCTTTGAAAAGGCCCTCGGCGAGGTGATGACCGGGCTTGCGAAACAGCTGGCAGCCGACGGCGAGGGCGCTACCAAATATATCGAGATAAAGGTCACCGGCGCCGCCACCCGGGAGGACGCCCGCACAGCCGCCAAGGCCATAGGCAATTCCCCTCTGGTGAAGACCGCCGTGTTCGGTGAAGATCCCAACTGGGGGCGGGTGCTGTGCGCCGCAGGCTATTCCGGAGCCTTTGTGGACCCGGCCTGCGTTTCGCTGTGGTTCGGCGACGTCCTTATAGTGAAGAACGGAGAGCCTGTCCCCGGGGCCGACGCCCGGCCCGCGCTGCAGGGAAAAGAAGTGCATATCACGCTGGATCTCGGCGCAGGCAGCGGAGAAGCGGTGTGCTTCACCTGCGACTTCAGCTACGACTACGTGAAGATCAACGGCGAATACCATACGTAAAAAACAAATAAAACGGGTCTGCCCGCAAAGGGCAGACCCGTTTTTTTTATACTGTCACTTGTCCGGAGAGCTCTCTTTTATGATATAAGGGGGGCGTTTTTTTGTTTCCATATAGGTCTTTGCCAGGTATTCCCCCAGGATGCCGGCGCAGAAGAGCTGTATGCCCGAAACGAAGAAGATTATACACACCAGGCTGGGCCAGCCCTGCACCGGATCCTTCCAGATAAGGGTCTTGACGATTATAACGAGGATCATCAAAAGAGAGATCAAAAAGAACAGTATCCCCGCGGCCCCCGCTATATGCAGCGGGACTTCGGAAAAAGCCGCCGTTCCGTCTATGGAATACATCAAAAGCTTCCAGAAAGACCACTTGGTCTCCCCGGCCAGCCTTTTTGTGTTTTTGTAGGGTATCCATTTCGTGCGGAAACCTACCCAGCCCATGATCCCCTTGGAAAACCGGTTGTATTCCGTCAGGGACAACACCGCGTCCCGCACCTGTTTTGTCATGATGCGGAAATCCCTGGCTCCGTCGGCGATCTCGGTTTTGCTTATTTTGTTGATGCCTTTGTAGAAAAGACGGGCAAAAAAGCTGCGTATGGGGGGCTCGCCGTCTCTGGTTATCCTGCGGGCCGCCGCTATGTCATAGCCTTCTTCTATTGCCGAAAGCATTTCCGGAAGCATATCGGGAGGGTCCTGCAGATCGGCGTCCATGACGGCCACCAGGTCGCCTTCTGCCGCCCTGAGGCCTGCCAGCAGGGCCGCTTCCTTGCCGAAATTGCGGGAAAAGGAAACGTATTTCACGCGGCTGTCCTTTTCCGCCAGGGCCCGGATGGTATCCAGGGAACCGTCGCTGCTGCCGTCGTCCACGAAGATCAGCCCGCTTTGCGCCGGAATGCCCGCCAGGACCTCCGAAACGGTTTTGTAAAACAGAGGAAGGCTTTCCTCTTCGTTGTAAACGGGCACTACTATGGAAAGAGTTTTCATTTGCCGTCCTTTTCCGAAAGCTTCTGGAGCATAAGATAGGTTTGGTCGGAATACCTTTTGATGGTGTCCAGGATGATCCCGCACACGAAGCTCATGACCGAAGCCGAGCCCACTGCCACGGATACGATGAGGGTGGGGAACCTGGGCACCTTGCCGGTGGCCATGAATTCTGCCAGGATGGGGACAAACATCGCCAGGGCCGCCAGCCCCAGCGCCAGGCCTATGGCTCCGAAAAACTGCAGGGGCCTGTAGTTCCTGAACAGGACGAAAAGGGCGCCCAGCACCCTGAAGCCGTCTTTATAGGTGTTCAGCTTGCTGGCGCTGCCGGCGGGCCGGTCCTTGTAGTTGATGGGTATCTCCTTTATCAGAAAATGCTTGTCCAGAGCGTGGGCCGTCATTTCCGTTTCGATCTCAAACCCCCTGCTCAAAACCGGGTAGCCCGCTACGAAACGGCGGCTGAAGGCCCGCATGCCGGTCATTATGTCCCTCACGCTGCTGCGGAATATCCTGTTTATGAGGCAACGCATGAGCCTGTTGCCGAAGCCGTGGAAGGGGCGCTTGTTCTCCGTGAAATAGGTGGAGGAAAGCCTGTCCCCCGTGGCCATATCCGCCTCGCCGTCCAGGACCGCCTTTACCAGAGGCACCGATTCTTCCGCGGGGTAGGTCATGTCGCTGTCGGCCATTATATAGCAGTCCGCTTCTATGTCCCTGAACATGCTTCTTATGACAAAGCCTTTTCCCTGTCTGTATTCCCGTACGACCCGGGCCCCCGCCCCGCGGGCAAGCTCGCCGC
>JAGDAG010000051.1 GCA_017959625.1 Abditibacteriota bacterium
GGAGTAAGGAACACGGCTGGCGGACCCTCCGTGGATCTCAAAGCGCAAACGGCCTGAATGCTTACGCATTCGTCGTATTGCCGTTTGCGCAGAGATGACATAAGCAACTTCTATGTTCGGGAGATCTCTTACCGGTTCGCCCAAAGGCGAACCGCCGGGATGACCCGCATCAGCCAAGACTTCAGCCGGGATGACCCGCGTCAGCCGTTCTTTTCCGCCAGAAGCTCGTACCGCAGGGCGAGGATCCTTTACAGATATGCGGGATAGTCGGCATCCTCCCCTGCCCTCAGCAGCTCGGTCATTTCCGAAGTCTCCTTGTAAAGCGGCGTGAGGGCAACGTTGGCGGTTATGCCCTTCAGGGCATGGGCGGCTTCGAAGGCGGCTTTTTTGTCGCCGGCTTCCACCGCGCTTATGAGCTTTTCGAAATTATCGTCCGCCAGGGTCATATCCACCATTTCCAGATAAAACTCCTCTTCGCCGAGACAGCGTTCCATCCCTTCATCCACGTTTGCGCCGAACCGGCGCAGGAAATCAAGTGTTATCATATCGTTTTCCTTATTCAGTCTTTTATCAGGCTCTCCAGAGTCTCATACAGCGCTTCCGGTTTCACCGGCTTGGAAAGGTGGGCGTTCATGCCCGCCTGCAGAGAACGCTGCACGTCCTCGTCAAAGGCGTTTGCCGTCAGGGCGATTATGGGCACCGTTTTTGCATCGGCTCTGTCCATAGTGCGGATGAGGCGCGCCGCCTCAAGGCCGTCCATCTCCGGCATCCGTATATCCATCAGCACGGCGCTGTAATACCCCTCGGGGGAGGCGGCCATGAGTTCCGTCGCCACTTTTCCGTTCTGCGCCAGATCCACTTCCATTCCCCGTGACTTCAAAACCATGGTCATGATCTTTGCGTTCACCTGCATATCCTCCGCCAGAAGTATATGCCGCCCGGAAAGCTCTGCCGCCGCCTTCTCTTTATCCTGGGAGTCGCGTCTCCGCTCAAGGGCGGACGAGTATTCTTCCAGCACCGAAGCCGCAAACAGAGGTTTTGCTATAAAGCTGTCAACCCCCGCTTCCTGCGCCTCGTCAAGTATGTCGTCCCAGTCGTAGGCGGTGAGGATGATGATGGCGGACTGGTTGCCGATGACGGAACGTATCCTGCGGGAGGTCTCCACGCCGGCCATTTCGGGCATCTGCCAATCCACGAGTATCAGATCGTACGGCTCCCGGCGGGCATGCCGCAGCCTGACCATCTCCACTGCCTGCGCTCCCGACTCTGCCAGCTCTGCGGCGATGCCGGCTTTTTCCAGCGCCAGCTTTGCGTGCTCGCGGCTGGTGGCGTCGTCGTCTATCACCAGCACGGTCATTTCGCTGGGGTGTACCTCCTTCAAAGCGCCGGAAGATGCCGCGGACGGGTCGTCCGAAAGGGTGACCGTCACGGTAAAGGTGGTCCCCTTGCCCTTGACGCTGCTCACCGCTATGTTTCCGTTCATCATCTCCACTATGCTCTTTGTGATAGCCAGGCCGAGGCCGGAGCTGCCGTATTTGTTGCTGACGGTGGCGTCCTCCTGGGCAAAGGTGTGGAAAAGCTTGGGCATAAACTCTTCGCTGATGCCCACCCCCGTGTCGGATATCACGAATTCCAGCGTGGTCTTTCCGGCATACTGCGCCTTTTTTGCGATCTGCAGCTCCACGCGTCCGCCGGCGGGAGTGAACTTCACTGCGTTGCCCAGTATGTTGATGAGCACCTGGCGCAGCTTCATATTGTCGCCAATATAATGTACGTCTATCTCGCTGTTCAGGCGGCACTGGTATTCGAGGCCTTTTTCCCGGCACTGGGCGCTGAACATGGTGTTCACGGCCTCCAGCAGGCGCGCAAAGGAGAATTCTTCGTTGCGCAGGGTCAGGCGGCCGGACTCGATGCGGCTCATATCCAGGATGTCGTTGATAAGCTCCAGCAGGTGTTCTGCCGAAGCGCCGATCTGTCCGAGATAATCCCGGGTCTGCTCGGGGAGACCGGGATCCTTCAGCGCGATGCTGTTGAGCCCGATGATAGCGTTCATGGGGGTCCTGATCTCGTGGCTCATATTTGAAAGGAAAGCGGTCTTTGCCCGGCTCGCCTCCTCCGCCGCCGCCAAAGCGTCGCTGAGGGTCTGGCGCTGCCGCATGGCGTTACGGGTCTCGGCGTCGGAATCCACAAAGCACGCGCCGGCTTTGGTCACGGCGCCGTCCTTGTCTTCAGGCATAGCGATGGCCGCAAAGCGCACCGTTTCGTAGGTCTCTTTCCCGTCCCGGCGGACTATATAGGTATACGAGATCACCGCGCTTGTTTTCAGCGCTTCCGAAACGTTTTCGGGCTTCACGAACCGCAGAAATTCCTCTTTGTGTTCCGGATCCACGTATTTTTCGGCATAATCGGCAAAAGAGGCCGTGTAAGGAAAACGTTCTCCGGGAACGCAGCCGCCTCCCTCCAGGTCGGCATGGGAACGGTGGCAGACAGCCTCGTCCCTGTCAAGCTCGATATAATACAAGCCCCGGAAGTCGGAGGAAAGGGCGGAGACCATTTTGTTCAGCTCCTCCCGGTGCCGCTGTTCCTCCAGAAGCTGCGCCTGCAGGGACAGCTGTTTTTCCAGGTTTTCCTGCCTTGCGCGGTTCTCGGCTTCCGCGGTGTTGTGCTCCAGCACAAGGCGGCTGTTCTTTTTGACCTGGGCCGCCACAAGGCCGAACAAAACCAAAAGCACCGCTACCGTCAAAAGCGACTGGACAAAGCTTTTGCGCACTATGTCCTGAGATATGGAATCGATCCTGGCGCTGATGACGCTCTCTCTGATGAGATAGGTCAGCTGCCAGTCTGTGCCGTTCACGGGAATGAAACAAAGAGTCTCCCGGATACCGTTATAGGTGAAAGAGACCACGCCTCTTTTCCCTTCGGTAAACGAACGGGAAAAGCTGTCGTAGGAAAAATCCTTTTCATACTCGGCGTTTTTCATGGCGTCCAGCAGATTGCTCTCCGACGCCAGTCCTCCCAGCACGGCTTCGGTGAGGGCCATGCCGTCAAGAGTATAAAGATTGCAGAAGGTGGCGTCGTTGGTGTTGGTCTCCAGGGAGACGCCGGAAAGCATTTTGTCCATATCGATGGCCATAAAGCAGACGCACAGGGTCTTGCTGCCCAAAGACAGGCTGACGGGGACAGCCACTATGACCTGCCTTTTCCCTTCTTCCGTGCTGTAGAGAGATATATTGGGGCCGGACAGCGTTTTGTAATCAAAAGCGTACCTGTCGATGTTGTACTGCGGCCCCGTGGAAGTATATATCAGGCCTTCGGTATCCACGAAGGCGAACTTGTCCAGGGAAAACAGCGTTTTCATACGCTTCTGATACGCCGCCAGATGCCCGGCGTCGCTGTGGTCCGCCGGAGTCATCAGCTTGATGGCTATCTTTATGGTGGAAATCTTTTCCTGCAGATTGTTCTCCACCACCTTCTCTCTTCGTCCCGCAAGCTCGTCCAGATACAGGAGGCTCACCGAACGGACGGCCAGCCGGGTGTCGTTCCTCGCCCCGTGCCCCAGCCACACCGTGCCTGCGGCCATAAGGGCGATAAGCAAAATGCTTCCCGCGATGATAATAAAAGCGGTTCGGTTGTTGTTTACGTTTTTCAAAGCTTATGCCTCCCGTCGATATGCTCTGCGGCAAAGAGCCGGTATTCCTCCGCCGGCAGCGGACGCGAAAAATAATAACCCTGGATAATGGCACACCCCATTTTTTTCAGCGCCTCCGCCTGCTCCCGGGTCTCGACCCCTTCGGCGATGCAGGGGACCCCCAGGGAATCCGCCATCTTTATCATGGCCTCCAGAAGGCAGGCTGCCCTGGGGTTGGCGAAAGAAGTGCGGACAAACTGCATATCCAGTTTCAAAACGTCTATGGGAAGAGAAGACAGCATGCTGAGGGACGAATATCCCGAGCCGAAATCGTCCATCTCGAAGCAGAAACCCAGGCGTCGCAAAGAGGCGGCCGCCTTCACTATTTGTTCGGGATCCTCGGAATATACGGATTCCGTGATCTCCAGTATCAGATCGCCGGGTTCCAGGCCGTTTTCCCCAAGGATGTCCGTCAGCCTGCCGATAAGCGCCGGATCCTCCAGGTCTATGCGGGAAACGTTCACCGAGACCGGCAGACGGACGCCCAGGGCGTCCCGGAGCCTCCGCACCTCCGCGGCCGCTTCTTTCCAGATAAAATGATCCAAAGCCTGGACAAGGCCGTTTTGTTCGAAAACGGGGATAAAGAGCCCGGGGCTTATCAGGCCCATATCGGGATGCTTCCACCGCGCCAGCGCTTCCGCGCTGCAAAGCTCAGGCCTGTCGCCTGCCACGTTGAACTTCGGCTGAAAATAAGCCATGAACTGCTTTTCGCGGACAGCGGCGGGAAAATCTCCGATGAGCCGCTGGGCAAGGTGCTCGGCTTCATACATGGAGTGGTCGTAAATGCCCACGGCGTTGGTGATGCTGCCTTTCACGGACTCGGCAGCCATTTTGGCGCGGTCGAACCGGCGCTCTATATCCAGCGACTTGTCCGCTTCGCTGTAAACGCCCATGCGCAGATGGACGCGGATCCCGTCTTCGTCCGCCCCGTTGACCCCCGCAGACAGCTTTTCAAGGACGGAGGCGTGATCGGACCTGTGGGGGCAGTAAATAAAAAACCTGTCGGCTTCGTTGCGGCACACTATGCCGCCGGCGTTCCTCACCAGATCCAGCGCCTGCTCCGCGATCCTTTGGAGCACCCGGTCGCCGCAGGCTTTCCCGAACCTGTCGTTGATGATGCGGAAACGATGGACGTCCAGCACCAGAACGTCGGTCTTCAGATCCTTGTGATAGTCGTCCAGCATAGCGGCGTAGCGGTAGAAAAAGTCTTTGTTGTAAAGGCCGGTAAGGTGATCCCTTTCGGTCCAGCGCAAAAGGTCCCTGTCTTCCGAGAGTTCCACGATGCGCCGGATGCGGGCAAGCACTATCTCTTTTTTGGGATACGGCTTGGGGATAAAGTCGATGGCGCCCAGGGTGAGGCACTGCAGCTCCGCCTCGCTGTCCGAGGTCATGACTATCACAGGCAGGCGGGCGTATTCGGGATCGGCGTTCAGCCGCCGGAGTATATCCATGCCGTGAAGGTCCGGCAGGTTGAGGTCCAGCAGCACGAGGCTCAGGGTCTGGCGCTCCGACCGGATGATCTCCATGGCCGCGTTCCCCGTGGCTGCGGGGATCACGGCATATTTATCTTCAAGATAGCGCGACAGTATCTTCAGATTGACAGCCTCATCCTCCACTATCAGTATGCGCCGTTTTTCGGCAGAAGGACGGAATACCGTCTCTGGCTGAATATTCCTAACTACATTCTCCGGTATCAACGAAGCATTTTGGCAAACGTTCCGCGGTTTATCCCCGCCGGGGCGGCAGATATAAAAAAGGGCGCCCGGGATCCGACAAAGACCTCCAACGTGTATGCTTCAGCAATATTATACCACAAAAACCGAAAAAAACGCTGCGGAAAACAAAAAAGCGGGCGGCAGGGCTAAGGGGATGACGCGTCATAAAACGCTAGCCGCTGCCGGAATGTCGCACTCACATTCTTCATTCTCATTCCTCGCAATGTCAATGCCCCTCATCATGTCGCAAAAAAGGGTTAGACAGAGAGTTTGCGATTTTTTTTATGCCGTTGTATAATATATTTGAATGAACAATTGTTTACACAACGAAGAAGTATATACGGAGAAAAAATATGAAGTGCACCTGTGGAAAGGAGTTTGTCGAAGGCCAAGCTTTCTGTACCAACTGCAAAAGAACGGTCAATAAACCCGGTTATGGTATCCTTGGCGACGAAACAAACGCGTTGTATTCACTAAAAGAGCTGGATAACCTGAAAAACAACGGATTATTGAAAACGGATGACAGACTCATAAAATTCCCGCAAGGAGAGCAAATCATTGCGGGAGCCGTTTTGGATTTTTCTAAAAAAAGTATCCCGGAAACCTTTGAGGGATCTCCTCAGACAGAACGCAACAGCAAAAACGCCGATAGTCCCGGACAGCCAGGCATGAGAATAGCTGCGCTGGTTTTTCTTATTCTTTGCCCCTTTATCGCAATTATTCTGTCTGCGATCGGTTTTGACAAAGCATCGAAAGAAGATAACAAGAGCGACAAACAAATGTTTATGGCAATATTGATCATCTCGATAATTTTGTTTATCGTGGAAGTTTGTCTGGTTTTATTTTCAGCAGATTACATTTAAGATATGTATCCAAAAAAGTTTTCGCCGGCAGGCGAGAAACAGTAAAAGGCCGAGCTCCGACATCCCAGCAGCGACGGGACCTTCGTCCGGCGTAGCAACTGCGCTCTCTGCCAATTCCCATAGACCGCGTCTATGCTGTCGTCGGAAAACCGTGGCAGAGCAACGACGGCCAAACGCCGTATTATAACGAGACAGGAAATGAAAACCGGTTATGAGGACACGGAACAGTTCGTATAAAAACCCCCGCAGTTTGAACTGCGGGGATTTTTTTATGCTTAGCCTCATGTTCAGCAAATGAATCGAAATTGTTAAGGATCGTATGTATCGCCGGGTTTAAGAACCAATCCGATATATTTGAAAATATCTATGATCCAAGCTATACAAAACCCTCCGGCAGTAAAAAAATACGCCAGGCCGGTTCCTATTTTGCATTCATAGAATTTATGAAAGCCCGCATAGCCGAATAAGATACACAGCGCCAAAGCAACCTTTTTGTTTTTGTATATTCTCCTTTTGAATTATTAATTCTGCCAGTCCCTGTCCTGATATGGAGTCGATTCATAACCGCTTGCCTGCAGGTCGTCAACCATTTTATCCAATCCGGCCTTAAACAGTGCCCGGAACCATTTTGTGTTACCGAATGCTTTTACAAGAACAGGACTCACAGCATAATAAACCCTGATAAAAAATCTTCCCCCAGGGGTAGCCGCAAGCGTCTTGTCGCGGTAACGCCGAAGTGTCCA
>JAGDAG010000052.1 GCA_017959625.1 Abditibacteriota bacterium
CAGCTTTGCCATAGGCTGGACCGGCAACTGGTATGCTGACATCGGCCGGGATCAGAACGGCGTGTATATCAAAGCGGGCAGGGACAAGGTCAACACATATCTCAGGCCCGGCGAAACTCTCCGCAGCGCCCGGGTGCTGGCCTGCAGTTTTGAAGGGCCGGACATGCAGACCGGGCTGAATGCGTTCCGCCGGATGATGATACGGCATATCATCCCCAAAAAGGACGGGCGGCCCCGTTTTGTGCCCATATGCTACGAATCCGCATGGAAAACCAGCGTGAACGCCGTGGAAAAGGAAGACAGGGAATTTCTGAGAGCCTTTGCCGATATGAGCTTTGAGGCCGTGTGGTTCGATGCATGGTACACCAGAGACGGCTTTCCCAAGGGGATAGGGAACTATCATTTTCCCATTTCGGATATCCCGGATCCCGTCAGGTATCCTCACGGTATAAAGCCCCTGACTCTGGCGGCAAAGACGCTCAACAGAGACGTCGTTATGTGGTTCGCTCCCGAGACCGTCTCGCCGGGAAGCTTTGTGGCCGGGGAGCATCCCGAGTGGGTCATGTCCGTCAACGGGGGAAAAAGCGGCTTTTTTGCCCTGGTCGATCCGGAGGCCCGCAGGTGGATGGCGGATGTGCTTTCCGCCTGCTTCAGGGAATGGAAGGTGGATTATTTCCGCACCGACTCCTTTACTCCCGAAGAAAACCTGCTGGCCTATATGGGGGAAAACGCCCCCGACAGGCAGGGGATCGCCGAAGACCGGTTCGTCTGCGCTCTGTATGATTTCTGGGATTCTCTTCTGGAGCGGAACCCCGGGCTCTGTATAGACAACTGCGCCGGAGGAGGCACCAGGCTCGACCCGGAGCTCATGAGCCGCAGCATTTGCCTGTGGCGGTCGGATTCTCACGTGGGACAGCGTGACAGAAACAGAAACAATATACTGGCGCAGTATCTCACCTGCAACCTGAATCCCTATATCCCCTGGTCCACGGGCAGCTGCCGGTGGATCGAGCCCTATGACATACGAAGCTGCTTCAACGGCGGGCTGGCCATGGTGTGCGGACCGGATCTTACACGGAAAGAAAAGCTCCTGGCCGAAAAAGGCTTTGCCGAGTGCCGCCGGCTGAGAAAATATCTGGAGGGAGATTTTTACCCGCTCAGAAATCCCGGACCGGCCGCCGACGAATGGTGTATATGGCAGTATCACAGGCCGGAGGCGGACGACGGATTTCTCGTCGCCTTCCGGCGCCACGAGGCTCCCGTTTTCGGGACCGAAGCGTCGCTGGCGGCAGTTGACGAAAACAAGACCTACAGGCTCGACATATACGATACCTTCGACCTTCGGGAAAGCAGGGTGGTTTCGGGCAAAGAGCTGAAAAGGCTCAGGCTTGTGATAGAGGAAGCGCCCGGGAGCCTTCTCGTTGAATACAGACCGGAAAAATAATAATACAAACGAGGCGAAAATGATAGACAAACTGAAGATCGGACTGTTGGTAAACGGTCCCTGGGGCGATATGCCCGGCCCTTACGGCGAAGAACCCTGCGGGGAGATGTTTGCCGATTTGAAGCAGATAGGCTATGACGCCGTTGAGCTTTTGTGGCAGCCCGGCAGGGTGGCGGAAAAGAAAAGCGCCGCAGAGGCCGCCGGGCTGATCCTGTCGGAGATAGTTTTCCAAAGAGACTACGTCACCCGGGACCCCGCCGAGGGGAAGGAAAACGTGAGGCTCACGGCAGAGTGTATAAAGGAATGCGCCGCCGCGGGAGTGGACACGATCAACGTTTTCACGGGGCCCGCTCCCTGGATACCGGACCCCGTCATCGTGGGAAAGGATATTTCGCAGAAGGAGGCCTGGGACAGGGTGTTCGAGGCCTTTGACGCCGTCGTGCCCGTGGCCGAAGAAAACGGGGTGCGCCTGGCCCTGGAGGGAGTCTGGTGCCACCTGTGCCACGATTTCTTCACAGCCAAATACCTGGTGGACCGTTACCGGAGCGATTATCTGGGCGTGAACTTTGACCCCTCCCACGACGTGATCAGCAACAACACGGACATGGATTTTCTCGTAAAGGGCTGGGGCGGCGCCATAAAGCACATACACCTGAAGGACGCCGTGGGCGTCATGGAGCCCGGCAGGTTCATATTCCCCCTGCTGGGGGAGGGCTTTGTGGACTGGAAGGCCTTCCGGAAGGCTCTGGACGATATAGGCTACGAAGGAGTCTGCTCCGTGGAATTCGAATCTGCGGGCTATCTGGCCAATTATTGCGGCGGCGATCTGAGACAGGCGGCGCGCCTGTCCTTTGAAATACTCAAAAAGCTTTTGAAAAAGGAATAACAAATGGACAAAAACTATTCTGTATTGATGGTAGGCTGCGGAGCCATCTCCTTTGTGTGGTTCACCGCCTTTGCGAAAAGGACCGACTGCCATATAGCCGGCGTGGTGGACATCAACAGGGGCATGGCGGAGGAAAGGGCCGCCCAGTACGGGCTCAAATGCCCCGTGTTCGACGACTTTGACACGGCTCTTGCCGAAGTGAAGCCGGATATAGTGGTGGACCTCACCTTCCCCTTCTGCCACCACGATATCACGGTGAAAAGCCTGAAGGCGGGAGCCCACGTATTCGGCGAGAAGCCCATGTGCCTGGACAGAGCCGAGGCCCAGGATATGGTGAAGACTGCCGAGGAGACCGGCCTTGTGTACAACGTGCACCAGAACCGCCGCAGCATGAAGGGCACCCGCGCCCTCAGGAAGGCCATAACCGAAGGCAGGCTGGGGAAAATATGGATGACCTGCTGCGAGATATACGTGAACAGCGACCTTTCCAGCATACGCAACACCCTGCCGTATCCCATGCTCCAGGACCAGGCTGTCCACAGCTTTGACAGCTGCCGGTTTATTCTGGGGGCGGACGCCGAAACGGTTTACGCCCACAGCTACAACCCTCCCGGCTCCAAATACAACGGAGACGGCTCCGGGGCCTGTATTTTTGAGATGTCCGACGGCTCCACCCTGGTGTTCAACGCCGTCATGGATACGGATTATCTGAATACTCCCTGGCATTCCCAGTTCCGCGTGATCGGCGAAAAGGGCGCCGCCGTATGGGACGGCAAAGAGGACACTCTGCCCCTGGCCCAGCTGAGGCAGCCGGACGGGAGCATCAAAGAAGAATACCTTCAGCCCGGCGACGACTGGAACGGCATGCTGTTCCACGAGTGCGGCGTAGAGGAAATGATGTCCGACCTGAAGGCGGGGAGAGTGTATCACGGCTGCGGAAAAGACAACTACAAGAGCATCGCCATGACCTTCTCGGCCATCGACAGCATCAAAGCGGGCGGCAAGGTAAAGGTGTGGTAAAAGGAGAAGGTGTATCGATATGAATATCCTGAAAAAACTGTATATTGCTGCAGCGCTCATGCTGGTGTGCGGCGCCCTCTTTGCCCAGGCTCCTGCGGAACTCAGAGACGGAGATATAAGGAACCTCCAGAGGCTGACGGCCCTCACCGACTGGCTTTACGGAGTTCCCGGCGGCAATTTTGAGAAGGCCGTTTTCCCCGACGTTTTCTGGAGCAGCGCGGCAACGAGAGTGTCTATCATACCCTTCTACAACCGGGAGCATCTGTTCCGGACCTTCCCCTTTGACGAGGGCCTGCCCGAGAGGGTCTGGGGTTCCCAGAAGGCGCAGAACGTCCGCTGGTTCGACAAAGACCTCAACGAGGTGGCCAAGCCGGAGGGCTACGGCCGCTACACCGCATACGTGGAGGCGGACATACCCGGCGGTATGAAAAAACGGCTGTTTTTGCCCATCTTCGTTTACGACAACGCCGACAGGCACTGGTGGGAAAAGCTGAACGTGCCCTGGAGGAACGGCAGTTTCGACCCGTCGTATCCCAATTTCGCCGAGATAGATCCCAAGGCGTGGTACGACAGCTCTTCCGAAATAAGAGACGCCTATGCCGAGAGCGTATGGAACTGGTTTTATTCTCCCCGGGGAGCGGAGATGCTGGGAGTCCTGGCGGACGGCTATAAGCCGGATCCCAAAAAGCCCCGGCAGCTTGACAGCTTCGACGCCATAAACGCAGATTATTATCTGAAGCTCAAGCTCAAGGTTTTGAACCTGACTCCCAAGGGCATCAAAGAGCCCGCTTATCTGGAGAAAAAGGCTCCCGTCCTCCACAAGGGCTCCCTGAAGGAAGCCGGCCTGGCGGGATCGGACCTCAAAAAGCTGAAGGCTTCCCTTACGGTGTGGCAGAAGGCCGTGGAATACGGTTTTCAGGTGGTCATGGCCCGCCACGGAGTGGTGGTGCTGGACGAAGTGTATCCCGGCAAGCGGGACAAGGAGCTGCTGGGCTTCAGGGTCAACAAAAACAGCAAGCTGGAGATAGCCTCCCTGACCAAGCTCCATTCCGGACTGCTGCTGGCCCAGTTCCTGGATCAGGGGCTCATAAACCTGGACGACAAGGCTTCCAGGTATCTGCCCGATTTTCCCGATTCCGGCAAGGTGATCACCATAAGGATGCTCAACAACCATACCACCGGCCTTTCCGGCCACGGCAATTACAACGGGCTGGCCAACCCCTTCCTGGAGACCGACGAGATGATAGGCGCCCGGTTCCTCAAGCCGGGCCTGGTGTCCAATTACAACGGTATGGGCTTCGACCTTTCCGGCAGGATCATGGAGGCTGTCAGCGGCAAAAGCATATACAGGCTTTTCCACGAGAACTTTTTCCTGCCCTTAGGCAACAAGGACACTTATATCACCGACATGGGCTACGGGCTGCACTGCACCGCCATGGATATGGCCCGCATAGGCCAGCTGATGCTGAACAAGGGCTCCTACGGCGACAGAAGGTTCTTCTCCGAGGAGACCTTCAACAAGCTGACCCCCATTCCCATCAACACCTTTGAGCCCGACGTGCAGAAGGGCGCCGACAACATGTGGGTCTACGGCGTGGGCATGATGATAGGGGACTACGGGCTGGGTCCCGTTCTCACCCACGGCTCGGCCACCGGTTCCATCCTGCTGGTGGATCCCGAAAGAGATATGGTGTTTGCCATGGCCCGTTACGACTCCGCCGGCTACGAGCACTGCGCCGAGGTGTTTAAGGCCCTGGCAGATATGATGAGGGACGCAAAATAGGTGATAAAAAAATCAAAAAAATACTAAAAATGCTTGAATTGTGCTATAATATAGATGTATATCATTACGGAGTTGTTGATGAACAAACTGAATGATCCGAAAATTTTTGTGCCTGTTCTTATAGTTGCCGTTATCGCTCTCATACTCTGCGCGGGCAGTTTCCGCAGAAAAAGCGCGGCCAGGGACAGTATCATCCTGAATGAAAAGGATAAGCAGGAAATGACAGATGCATTCCGCGACGGTTCGGCATACGGCTCCGGGGCGCCCGCAGGTCCGGCGGCTCCGGCAGGAAAATAGGTTTTCGGGGAGAACCTTCTCCCTTAAATAAATAAAAACAGAGGTTTGTTATGCAACAGTTGAATAACCCCAAGATCGCTATAATCCTTGCGGTAGTAGCGGCAGTTCTGATTTTTGCAAGCTTCAAGTTCACCAAAAAGGTGACCCATGCTGACGCCAAGAGCAGCATTTATCTTGACGAAAAGGATCAGGAAGAGATGAAGAAGGCGTTTTCGGACGGCTCTTATATGAACGCCAACCCCAGCGCTGTTCCCGCTCCTCCCGCTCCCGCAGGTCAGTAGTTTTTAACGGGCGGGGACTTATCCCCGCCCTGCTGTTATCCTCCGGGCCCGGAACCATGAACGCTGTATTTCAGAAAGTATGGGAGTCTGTCAAAGAGAAGGCGGCAGGCATGGACGCCGCTATGTCGCGGCTGGACAACCCGTATCTCGCGGCTGCCCTGGTGGTGATAGCCGCGGTGAGCTGTTATCACAGCAAAAGGGCCTACGACAGGATAACCTTCAAGGAAGCCAAAAAGAATATAGTCCTTACAAAAGAGGAACAAAAAGCCATGGTGAAGGCTTTTGCCGACGGCTCGGCATATGCCTCCGGAGCGACTACGCCTCCGTTGCCTTCGCCCCTGGATCCGATATCGGACAAGATCCCGAAGCCGGGATCCGGCAAAAAATAACAGAGGAGTTTCGTTATGCAAAAGCTGAACAACCCCAAGATGGCCATTGTGCTTGCCATAGTGGCTGTTGTGTTGATTGTCGCAAGCATCAAAATTACCAACAAGGTGACGCACAAAGCGGAAAGAGACAGCATTTATCTGAACGAAGAAGACAAAAAAATAATGATAGAGGCCTTTAAGGACGGTTCGGCATACGCTACCGGAGCCGGCACTGCGCCCGCTCCTTCGGCAGATCCTGCGCCCGAATCAAGCGCGCCTTAAGTTATTTGCATGAAACGCCCCTCTTCGGGGCTTTTTATTTTTGGAGACGTATATGAAAAAATTCATTATCCTGCTGGCGGCGTTTTTGCTTTCGGCCGCGTGTTTTGCAGATGAAACGGTGCGGGGCGCCGAGGCTTTTGCCATTTCCGGAGAGCCCTTTGCCGTGTGGGAAGCAGAGACCCTGGGCAACGGCCATTCCGGCAGGATCGTTGCCGACAAGGAGGCCTCCGGAGGCAGGGCGCGGTTCTGCGATCCGGACAACGCCGGGGGAGACGTGCTGCTTTACGGGCAGTATCAGGATCTGCTCCCGGGGAAATACGTGGCCCTTTACAGAATAAAGATAAACAAGGCCGGCGTGCTGCCGGAGGAAGCGGTGATGAGCCTCAACTGTTCGGCAAACGGAGGGCAGATCAACTACGGCCCCAGCACCTTTCTTGCCAAGGACTTTTACGACGGCTACACCCTGTTCCCGGTGCCCTTTGAGGTGAAGGAGGGGCACAAACGCATAGAGGCCCTGGTGCGCTGGAAGCAGAACTGCCGAATATGGGCGGACAAGGTGGAGATATACAAATGGGAAGGCGAGCTTCCCGAAAGGCTCAACTCCAAGGCGGTCATGCTGGACTCTCTGGAGCCCGGGCCTTATCCGAGAGGGCTTCTGTATACGCCCACGGAATTTCCCACAAAGGACATCTTTCCCGTATCGAAGCCTGTGGCAAAGCATCTGTACGTGGTGGACATAAGAGGCCTGCAGACCGACGTCAGGCTGATGCTGGCCACGCTGCAGGGGCTGGTGAACCGGGAAAAGCCCCGGCTGTTCCTGTGCGGCGACGACGTGGAGAAGGGCTGGCTGGAATGGATGAAAAAGAGGGGAGACATAAACTCCTGGAGCTATATATCCGTTGAGAACGCCCTGAAGCGGTTCGCCCGCTGTTACAAAGGCGCTGTGATCACCGACCGCCGCATACCCGCCACCATAAACGCCGGCACCATGTACTGCTCGGTTTACGACGGCATTTTGTGCAGCGGACGGGTAGCGGAGAAATACGGCATCCCCGCGCTGCTGGATATGCGGGGCATGTTCGACGACAATTCGCAGCCCTACTACTGGGCGTGGGCCACCCTTTGGGACAAGCTGAACCACTACGTTGCTTCGTGTCTGCACTGGGACTGCTCCAACACCAGAGACTTTCTGGTGCAGCACAGGCTCTTTGTGTTCTGGGTGCCCGGCAGGATAGACGGAGCCACGGCGGTCTCGGCGCCGGAAAAGGAAATGGATTTTGTGAACTTCTTCCTTTCCAGGCTGCCTGCCAACACTCCCATCATGGGCTATTCCTGGGCGGGAGTCGATATCGGCATCGGCGAAGGCGGCGGCGTTGGCCTGTTTGCCAAATACGGGCATTATCTGGTGGGCTCCACCAA
Source organism: Abditibacteriota bacterium (assembly GCA_017959625.1). Classification (GTDB taxonomy): domain Bacteria; phylum Armatimonadota; class UBA5829; order UBA5829; family UBA5829; genus RGIG7931. The sequence continues at coordinate 7,781 of JAGDAG010000052.1, forward strand.
CGGCAACAACTATTCGGTGCATTCCGGCACGAAGCCCTTTGAGTTCAAACAGAAGGAGCCCCGGAAGCTGACCCTGGACAACTCCAAGCGCTACGTGGCCTTCACCATGTCCGACGGCGACAACCTGCCGGTGATCACTTCCGGCAACTGGCCCCAGATGTGGAAATCGGAGGCCAGGGGCAAGACTCCCATAACCTGGACCATATCCCCTTCCTCCTGCGTGATGTTTCCGGACATAATGGAATACTACTACACCACCGCCACGGAAAACGACACCTTCGGAGCCGCCGTGTCCGGGGTGGGATATACCTATCCCGCGCTTTACGGCGAACGCTTTACTGACAGGGAGCCTGTGTTCGAAGGCTTTCTGGCCCTTACCGACAGATATATGAAAAAAATGGACCTCCGGGTGCTGTTCCCCATGAACGTCACGGAAAAGGAGATAGCCATTATAGCCGGGGGGATACCCTGGATAAAGGGGCAGTTCCCCGATTATTCCAGACACGTGGCCCGCTACGAAGACAGCGTGTTCCTGACCTCGGGCAATATGCCCGTGCTGCGTTCCGGGACCACCTGGGATCCCGATAACACCGAGCCGGAATATATGGCTCAGCGTATGGCCAAGGAGATAAAAGACTTCCCCAACGTAAAGGAAGGGGAGCCCGCCTTCATACACGCCTTTTTGTGGAACTGGGGCTACAACCCCGCCATAGTGAACCGCATCACCGAGCTGCTGCCGGACGACTACGTATTTGTCAGCGCCGAGGAGATAGCAGCTCTTGAAAAGGAATATCTGGCGGGGCAGAACCTGACTGTGAACACCGTTGACGAGACTGCCTGCATAGAAGGCGCCGCGAGCGTCCTCTGGGTGAAGGCGCAGAACACCACGGACAAGCCCTTCGACGTCACCTTTGCCCTGAAGGGCGCAGAAAAGGCGGAGCCCGTTACCCTGAACCTGGAGCCCGGCAGGATCACCAACGTGGGGCTTTTGTTCGTTCCCAAAGGGACCATGACGCTGGAGACCTCCTTTAAGGGGCAAAAGAGAGAGAGAAGCATACGGGTGAACCTGTACGACAGATCGTCCATACCTTCGGGCCTTGACCCGGAAAAGCTGGAGCTGGCGGCTCATTACAGCGCAGATACGCTGAAGACCAACAACGCGGAGGTATATACCTCGCCGGAGGGCATCAAATACAGAGCGGCCATCAACGGCGAATCCGGGGACGGAGCCATCATTTTCGGCCCCTACGCCGCCTTTGACCCCGGCCGCTACGTGGCGGTTTACAACCTGATGAGGCTGGACGAAAAGGGCGAGGCGGAAGGCGTCTGCGAGCTGGATATAGTTCCCGCCGCCACCCGGGACAGGGTGTTTGACAAAAAGCTCTACCGCAAGGACATGCCCCTGGGCAAAAAGCTCACGGTTTACGCCCCCATCGACTGGAACAGCGAAAAGGGGCTGGAGACCAGGGTATTCTGGCAGGCGGACAAGGATTCCGTGAGAGTGGACGGAGTAAGTATTTTCCGGATAAAGGACTGACGGCCCGTATGAACAAGCTCTGTTTGGTTATAGTTCTGTGTTTCCTGTCCGCCGCCCTTTTGGCGGAGGACTTTGTGATGAGAGGCGAACCCGCAATGCTTGCGGGTCCGCCCGTTGCCGTTTGCGAGGCCGAAGCTGCGGGAGCCCCGGCGCCGTGGAAGGCGGTCCGGGACCCCGGGGCCTCCGGAGGGAGGGCCCTTTTCTGCAGCGTGGAAAAAGCCACCGGAAAGAGCCTGGTTTGCGGACGGTTCGAGGGGCTCCGGCCCGGGAAGTATATAGCGGTCTTCCGCCTGAAGATCGATAAAGACTATTCTTATCCCGAGGATACCGCCGTCTTCGCGGGGGTGACCGCCGGGGACGGCGGCGCGGGTTACGGAGAAAGCCGGTTCCTGTTCGGCGAATTCGGCGAGGGGTGGACCCTGGCGCCTTTCGCCTTTGAGGCGCGGGAAGGCGACGGCGCCGCGGAAGCCCTGGTGAAAAGCGCCCGCAGCTGCGATATATGGGTGGATAAGGTGGAGATATTTGAGTGCAAAGGCCCTCTGCCCGCGCTGCAGGCTCCGCCGGCCAAAAGGGCCGAATACCTGGAGCCGGGGACCCGGCCCCGGGGGCTCGGCTACCGGCCCTCCGCGCCGGGAGACGGCGGCATATTCCCCGTGTCAAAGCCCGTGTCAAAGCATATCTTTGCCATAGACTGCCGGGACCGGGATTACGACCAGCTGATGCTGACAAGCCTTCAGGGGCTGGTGAACAGGGACAGGCCGCAGCTATATTTGCTGGTGGGCAGGGAAAAGCTCTGGCTTGACCGTTTGACAGAGCGGGGCGACGTGGAAAAGGTGACCTATATAACTCCCCGCCAGGCCCTGAAGCGGTTCTCCCGTTATTACAAAGGGGCTGTTATCACCGACCGGCGTATCCCGGCCACCGTCAACACGGCCACCATGTACGCCGCCGTTTACGGCGGCCTGGTGTGCTCCGAAAGGACGGCGGCGGAATACGGCCTGCCTGCGCTGCTGGATCTGCGGGGCAGGTACGGGGACGATGCGGAGGCCTATTATTCCGCCTACGCCGAGCTGTGGGACAGGCTGGACCATTCCGTTTCGTTGTGTCTCCACGGCAGCATCTCCTGCCCCAGGGATTACGCCGTGCAGCACAAGCTCTTTGTATTCTGGGCGCCGGGGGTCGTTGACGGCGCCCTGACCCCTGCGGATCAGAAAAAGGATCTGGCTTTTGTGAACTTTCTGCTGGCGCAGCTGCCGCCCAACACTCCGGTGCTGGGCTATCCCTTTGCGGGAGAAGGCGTCGGCATCGGCGAAGGCGGCGGCGTGGGCCTCTTTGCCCGCTACGGGCATTTTCTGGTGCCCTCCGATTACAGCAGCAACCTGTCGGTGCATTCCGGCGCCCGCAGAGCGGAGCTCAGGCAGAAGGAGCCCCGCAGGATACCTCTCGAGGCCGGCAAACGCTACGTGGCTTTCACCATGTCCGACGGCGACAATCTGCAGGTGCTGGCCAACGGCGGCTGGGCCTGGGAAACGGACGCCCGGGGCAAAGTCCCCATAACCTGGAACATGTCGCCCTCTGCTTCCATGCTTATCCCGGACGTGGCCGATTACTACTATTCCACCGCCACGGAAAACGATAGCTTCGGCGCGGCGGTCTCGGGAGTGGGCTACACCTATCCCGCCCTTTACGGGGAAAGGTTCAAAGATGCTGAGCCTGTTTTTGACGGTTTTCTGGCCCTTACCGACAAATATATGAAGGAAATGGACATGAGGGTGCTGGCGCCTATGGGGGTCACGGAAAAGGAGCTGGCCCATATAGCGGAAAAGCTCCCCGGGATAAAGGGGCTTCTGCCGGATTATGCCAGAAGCAGAGACGTCACCCGCTATGACGAAGGCGTGTTCCTCACCTCGGGCAATATGCCGGTGGTCAGGGCGGGGACCAGCATGGGCCCCGACAGCGGCGACCCCGAAGAAAAGGCCCGTTTCACCGCCCGGGAGATCACGGACTTTGCCGGCGTGGAGGAAAACGAGCCCGCCTTCATCCACGCCTTTCTGTGCAACTGGGGCTACGGCCCCGCCATAGTGGACCGCATAGCGGAGCTGCTGCCGGAGAACTACGTGTTCGTGAGCGGCGAAGAGCTGGCTCTTTTGGAAAAGGAATATATGCGGGAGAAAAGGCTCCTGGTGTCCGCGCCCCCGGAGACCGCCTGTATAGAGGGCTTCGTCAGCCGGCTGACGCTGAAGGCGCAGAATACCGGCGACAGCCCCTTTGAGGCGGCCTTTGACCTGAAGGGCGTCGCGGGCTTTTCGCCTCTGAAAAAGAAAATGGAGCCCGGAAAGCCGGAAACCGTGGTTCTGGACTTCGTTCCCGCCGGGGGCCGCATCACTCTGGAAGTTTCCTTTGAGGGAAGGACCGTAACAAAGGAAATAACGGCAAACCTCTACGACGGCGCCTCTTTCCCCGCCGGGCAGGACCCTGCAAAGCTGGAGCTTGCGGCCCACTACAACGCTACAAATATGCCCAGCATCAACGCGGAGTCCTATACTTCGGAAGACGGGACGCGATACAGGGCGGCCATAAGCGGAGAGTCCAAGAGCGGAGCCATAGTGTTCGGGCCCTACAAATCCATGGAAAAGGGACGATACCTGGCGGCGTACAACCTGGTGAGGCTGGACGAAAAGGGAAAAAGCGATCCGGTGTGCACCCAGGACATAGCCGCCGAGGGACAAAAACTCTGCGAAAAGCAGCTTTTCCGCAGGGATCTGCCCGTGGGAAAACGGGTCACCCTTTACGTTCCCTTTGACTGGGACAGCAAAAACGGCCTGGAGACCAGGATCTTCTGGGATACCGAAAGCGACTCCCTGAGAGTGGACGGAGTGAGTATTTTCAGGATAACGGACCGTTAAAAAACGGAAACCTCCCCGCAGCCCGAGGCTGCGGGGAGGGCTTTTTTCGAGGGTCTCGAGACTGCTTCGCCTTTTCCGGAAAAGCGTCAGCGGTCTTTTACGGGTATCCCTTCCTTTTCTGCAAATTCTTTGGCGGCGGGGTTTTGGGAGACTATAGTGATATCTTCACAGAAGGAGAAGGCCCCGTCTCCGATCTTTGTCACGCTTTTCGGGATGGCGATCTCCTTCGGGCCGCAGGCCTCGTCGGAGTCAAAGTTTCCGAATGCTTCTCTTTCTATTTCAGTCACTCCTTCCGGGATCTCCACCCTGTCGGGGCAGGGGCCGTTATAGCCCGTGAGCTTCCCGTCCTTTATCTGCAGTTCAAAGGGGACTGCCGGAACGTTGCGGAAGGCGGATATCCCCAAAAGTTTCACGCTGCCGGGTATATCCATCTCCTCAAGGGACGGGCAGTCGGCGAAGGCTCTGTCGTCTATGGTGTCGAGCCCTTCCGGCAGAACGGCTTTCTTCAGCTTCGGACAGCCCCGGAACGCATCCGCGCCTATCACTCTGACCCCTGCCGGGACGCAGATCTCCGTAAGCTTTGCGCACTCCCGGAACGCTCCGTCCATTATCCCCGTTATGCCCAAGGGAATGACCGGGACCTCCGGATCGTCGCCGAACCGGCCCATAAGGGTCCCGTTTTCGATCCAAAAAACCGTATCTCCGCGAAACGCATCGGAGGCCACGGTTTCTTTTGACGCAATTCCGGATATACTGCTCAGCCGGCAGCCGGCAAACGCGTCGCTGCAGATCTCCCTGATATTTTCCGACAGCAGAAGCTCGCCGGAACGGGCCCTTTTTCCGTTTTCCCGCGAACGATAGGGCTGTTCCGCCCTTTCGAGCCTGATACAGCCGGCAAACGCTCCGTCGCCGATTATTGACAGGCTTTCGGGAAAAACGGCTTCTTCAAGCCACACGCACCCGGCAAAGGCGCCTGCCCCTATCTCCGTGACTCCCTCGGGGATCTCCAGGAAGGAAGGGCTTTCCCCCTCGTGACCCGTGAGGACCCCGCAGTCTATCCTCAGGGCGACGGCGTCGGCGAAGGCCCGTTCTCCGATCTCCGTCTCCCTGCCGTATATGATGGCCTTATCAAGCCAGATACAGCCGTCAAAGGCGCTTTTTCCCACTGTTTTTACGCTTTTCGGAAGGATCGCCGTTTTCAGGTTGCTGCATCCGGCGAAGGCCCGTTCTCCGATCTCGGCGACGCCTTCGGGAATGACGGTCTCATGCAGAAAACAGCAATCCTCAAAGGCTCCTTTTCCGATCTTTCTCAGGCTTTCGGGAAGAGATACTTCATAGAATCCGCACCCGGCAAAGGCGCCGTCCCCTATCTCCGTGACTCCTTCGGGGACGTCCAGGTCTTCCGGACATTCCCCCTCGTAGCCCGTGAGGACCCCGTCTTCCCTCAGCAGCCTGAAGTCTGAGGTCTCATTATTTGTCATTTTTTTCTCCTTTGTTCCGCTGCGGCGCGGTCATATGCGTCCGGAGCGGGCCTTACGCTTTAATTATATCATAATACCCCGGCCCCGAAATGTTTTTTTTGCTTTTTCCGCAGCCGGCGCTTTGCGCGCCGATCCAAAAAAAACGAGGCCCCGCAGAAAGTGATTCTGCGGGGAGACGAGAGCGGGCAAACGCCGTTTTATTGTTTTTTCACGGTGGAAAAGATTATCCTGCGGCCGGGATACATGTTCTGTATCTGTTTTTTGGCGTCGGTTATGCCCGAAGCCCGGACTGCCTGCTGATATCTTTTGCCGTTCATGGAAAAAGTCACGGTATATACAGGCTTATAGCTTTTTACCCGGGAAGACGGAGGCGCCGGAGCGGCGGCCTTCTGCTGGGTCACCTTGGTAAAAAAGACCTTTTTGCCCGGGTTCTGCGCCTCTATGAGCTTTTTGGCGTCAAAGCTTGAATTTGCATTCACCGTCTGGGTGTAGCGTTTGCCCTGGACGCTGTAATTTATCACGTAGCTGTTGATGGCGAAGGCCGGTACGGCCAGCAGCAACAGAACGATAACAGTTTTGATCGTTTTCATTTTTTCTCCTTGTTGTGATCTTTTTGTTTTTCCTTTTTTATGTAGGTTTTGTTTTCGGAAAAGTTCCCCGCCCCCGAAAGGCCCGGGGGAGAAGGGCGGCTTCTCCCCCGGGTTTCCGTTTTATCTGCTTTTTACGGCTATGCCGTTCTCCCGGGCGTACCGGATGACGGCGGAGCTTTGGGATACTATCGTGAGGTTTTCGCAGCGCGAAAACGCGCCGCTGTTGATGACGGCAACGCTGCCGGGAAGGGCGAGCTCTTTCAGTCTGCCGCAGCAGGCAAACGCTCCTCTTTGGATCTTCCGGACCCCTTCGGGGACCGGGACCTTCAGAGGGCAGAGGCCGTTATATCCCGTAAGGACGCCGTCTTCTGTCTGCAGTGCGAAGGGGACTCCCGGGACGCCCCGGAAGGCGTTGACGCCGATTTCGGCGTTTTCGGGCAGGCTCACCTTTTCAAGGCTGCTGCAGCCCTCAAACGCGCAGTTGCCTATACGGGCCGCGCTGCCGGGCAGGACGAGCTCCTTCAGGTTTTCACAGCCCCGGAACACGAACCGGCCTATCTCCTTTACGCCATGGGGTACCGCCACTTTTTCGGGGCATGGGCCGTTATAGCCCGTAAGGACGCCGTCTTCTGTCTGCAGAGCGAAGGGGACTCCAGGCACGTCCCGGAAGGCGTTGGCGCCGATTTCGGCGTTTTCGGGCAGGCTCACCTTTTCAAGGCTGCTGCAGCCGGCAAAGCCGGCGATTCCGATGCGGGCGACGCCCTCGGGAAGGGCGAGCTCCTTCAGGCTGTCGCAGCCCGAGAAGGCGCCGTTTCCGATCTCCCGGAGGCTGACCGGGAGGCTTATCTCCTTCAGGCCCTTGCAATTGCAGAAGACGCTCCTCTCGATCTCCTTTACGCCTTCGGGCACCGTCACCTTTTCGGGGCAGACGCCGTTATAGCCGGCGAGGACCCCGTTTTTGATCTGCAGGGCGAAGGGGACTCCCGGTACGTCCTTGAAGGCGCCTTCGCCTGTCTCCGCGTTTGCGGGGCAGGAAACGGTCTCAAGGCTTTCACACCCTGCAAACGCTTCTTCGCCCACAGAGGAGACGCTTTCCGGCAGGCTGAGGCTGCCGAGAGCCCGGCAGTCTGCAAAGGCTTTCCAGCCAATGGTCAGCAGGCCGGAGGGGAGGCTTATCTCCTTCAGGTCTTCGCAGTCCCGGAACACGAAGGTCCCGATCTCCTTTACGCCTTCGGGCACCGTCACCTTTTCGGGGCAGACGCCGTTATAGCCTTCTATGACGCCGTTTTCAACGTAAAGTGCGAAGGGGGCTCCCGGCGCGTCCCTGAAGGCGTCGCAGCCTGTCTCCGTCTTTGCGGGGAGGCTGACGTTTTCCAGCGCTTTGCAGTCTTTGAAGGCGCCATGTCCGATCTTTTCCACTGTTGCGGGGAGCTTTGCTTCCTTCAGTTTATCGCATCCGAAGAAGGCAGTGTCTCCGATGGTCAGCAAGCCGTCCGGAAGGACAGCAGTAATAAGGTTTTCGCAGTCCCAGAAAGCGCTGTCTGCGATTTCGGTCACTCCCGCGGGGACGGTCACCGTTTCCGGGCAGGGGCCGTTATAGCCCGCAAGGACCCCGTTTTCGATCTGCAGCGCGAAGGGGACTCCAGGCACGTTGCGGAAGGCGTCTCTTTCAAGGCGGGCGCCTTCGGGGACAGCGACCTTTTCGAGGTTTATACAATAAGCAAAAGCGCTTTCTCCGATCTCCTTCACGGTGGAGGGTATCTCCGCTTCCTTCAGGCAGCTGCAGCTGTGGAAGGCTGATTCGCCGATACTTGTCACGCCGGCAGAAAGAACGGCTTTTTCAAGGCTTTCGCAGTATGTGAAGGCGCTTTCTCCTATGCGGGCGACGCTTGCCGGGATAACGATCTCCTTCAGGCTGTCGCAGCCCGAGAAGGCGTAATCGCCGATACTTTTCAAGCCGTCCGGAAGGACCTGTTTTTCCAGCTTATCACAGTTGCGGAAAGCGTCGTCTCCTATCCGGGTCAGGCCCCCGGGCAAAACGGCTTCCCTGAGGTTTTCGCAGTCTTCAAAGGCTTCGCAGCCTATCGCTGTGACCTTTTCGGGCACCGTCACCTTTTCGGGGCAGATCCCGCTGAAGCCCGTAAGGACGCCTTTTTCGATATGCAGGGCGAAGGGGACTCCCGGCACGCCCCGGAAAGCGTCTTTTCCCGTTTCCGCGCCTTCCGGCAGGACCGCGTTCTCAAGAGCCTCACAGCCGTAAAAGGCTTCTTCGCCTATAAAGGAGACGCTTTGGGGGATAACGATCTCCTTCAGGCCTGCAGCGCCGAAAAAGGCGCCTTCGCCTATGGTTAGCAGCCCTTCGGGAAGGTTTATCTTTTCAAGATTCCCGCCCCCGAAAGCGAAGCGGCCTATCTCTTTTACCCCGTCGGGAAGGCTTATCTCCTTCAGATTTTCGCAGTCCCGGCACACGGACCTGCCGATCTCTTTTACGCCTTCGGGCACCGTCACCTTTTCG
>JAGDAG010000053.1 GCA_017959625.1 Abditibacteriota bacterium
ACCCTTAAGAACGAACCCGAGAACGCCACCGCCCTCAACGCCGGCACCGAGGCTCTGGAAAAAGCCAGCTACGACATAGCCAGCATCATCTACAAGCAGCAGACCGGCGAAGCAGCGGGCGGCGCCGCCCAGACGGCAGCCTCCTCCGACGCCAGAGTGGAAGTCCCGGGCGAGGACGACGTTGTAGAAGCGGAATTCAAGGACGAATAACCTGCGGAGCGGGGCGGGCGGCGCCCGCCCCTTCCATCTGAAATATTCTGTAAGCGCTTGCGTTTCCGGAAGCCTGCTTCCGGAAGACCGCACAAAAATGGAGGCAACCGGTGGACTATAAAGATTATTACAGTGTGCTGGGAGTTGACAAATCCGCAAGCCTGAAGGATATCAAATCAGCATACAAGAAACTTGCCAGAAAATACCACCCGGACGTGAATCCGGGGGACAAGGCGGCGGAAGAAAAGTTCAAGGATATCAGCGAAGCCTACGCTGTATTGTCCGACGAAGAAAAACGAAAGAAATACGACACCTACGGCAGAGACTGGGAACAGTATCAGCAGGGCGCGGGCTCGAACCCCTTTGAAGGCTTTTCCTTCAATATGGGCGCGCCGGGAAGCAGCGGTTTCAGCAGCTTTTTCGACCTGCTCTTCGGGGGAGACGGCGCGCAGCCGGGGAACCCCTTCTCGCGGTTCGCGCAGAACGTTAAGGGAAGAGACCTGAATTACGTTATAGACATCACCCTGCGGGAGGCGTATTTCGGCTCCGAAAGGACCCTCAGCATAGACGGCAAGCGGGTGACTATAACCATCCCCAAGGGTATCGGCCGGGGCAAAAAGATCAGGCTCTCGGGAAAAGGAGAGCCGGGGCCGGGAGGCAGCGGAGACCTGTTTCTGGAGGTCAATTTTGCCAAAGACCCGCTTTTCACCCGGGAAGGCAGCAACCTTACGGTGAACGTGGACGTGGATTACGTCACCGCCGCCCTGGGCGGCGAGATATCGGTCCCCACTATGGAAAAAAACGTCACCATGACCATCCCCCCCGCCACGGATTCGGGGAAGCGTTTCAAGATAACCGGCAAGGGGATGCCGAAATTCAGAGCCGAAGGCTATGGCGATCTGTATGTTGTGTGCAGAGTTTGTTTTCCTTCGGATATCAGCCCCGAAGAAAAGGAGCTGCTTGAGAGGATAAAGACTCTCAGAAAATAAAAAGGAGCGAAAAGCATGTCACAAAGAAACGAACCTGTTTATCTTATCAGCGTTGCGGCCAAGATTTGCGACATGCATCCTCAGACTCTCAGGACCTACGAACGGCTGGGACTCGTTATCCCGGTGAGGGTAGGCAGCAAAAACCGTATGTATTCGGAAGCGGACGTTGAAAAACTGAAGCAGATCCAGAGGCTGACCCAGGATATGGGAGTCAACCTTGCGGGAGTGGACATAATACTCGGGCTCCTGGACAAGATAAAACGGATGCAGGCGGAACACGATGCCGAAACAGACAGGCTGAAAAGAGTTCTGCAGGAGCAGTCGCGTATCATCGACGAGATAGGAAAAAAGAAGCTTTAAAAAATAGCCGCCCTTCGGGGCGGCGGTTTTTTTTATCCTGCATTACAGACTGTATTTCCTTTGCCGGCAGCTGCCGGTCATCCGGCAAAAAGCCCGGGAAGGTTGTGCCTGACGGCGGCAACGGCGAACAGCGCGAAGGCGGCGAGGTATAAAAGCAGGATGAAAACCCCCGCAAGCTGCCACCGGAGCATGCTTTTTTTGAAGCTCCCGACGCTCTCAAAGCGGAAGGCCCGCCAGGCGTCCGCCGGCCCCGTGAAGCCCGTGTAAACGGAAAGGGCCAGCAAAAGGATATGGCCCGCGGCGTCCAGCCGGAACAGCGACATGAGGTCCATGCCGAAGGGCCGCATGGCAAAGCTTGAAGCCCAAGCCACGAAGCCGATGACCGACATGCATATCCACATAGCCGCCGCCATGGGCCGGTTGCGGCAGAACAGGGTCCAGAAGGGCGCCAGCATCAGGGCCCCCAGATTGAAGGCGCAGGTCCCCTTGGGGCGGGAGGCTGTTCTCAGCCCCGAATCGTTGGGAGTCCCCTTTCCGGGCTCCGGCTCCAGGATATCTATGGTCACAGAGCTTTCGGCGCCGTTTTCGGTTTTGGTCACCGGGGCGCCTTTTTTTATTTTGCCGTCGTAATACCACAAAAGCAGCCTTTCCCGGGAAAAGCCTTTATGGCGGACGCCGTCTGCGGAAACAAAAGAATAGGTTGCGGTCTTTTTCATAGTCTTCAGCGTTCCCCGCGGCGCGCCGCCGCGGGGAACGGAGCCGTCATCTGACGGGCCTTATTATGAAAGCAAAGCCAAAGGCTTCCGGCTTCAGGACGTATTTCTCCTGGAGCATGGGGCCGCAGGAATGGGAGCCTATCCCCTGCTGCCTGTAGTCTATGTTCAGTATGATCTCCTCTCTGGGTTTCAGATCATAGGTATGCTTCGCCTTTTCCAGATCCATGGCGGTATAGCGGTGGGCGGAGAACATGAAGGAGGGCTGTCCGAATACGGCAAAGCCCTTTCCGTGCACGTTGCGGATCTCCAGCCATTTCACGTCGCTGCGGGTGCCGTTTTCCTGGGGCATTATATAATTGGTGAACAGATCGTCCGCATCGGCTTCGTAAAGGCCGAAGCCGTTTGCCTCATGGGAATCGATATAGGATTCTCCGGGGCCTCTTCCGTACCATCTGAAGCTGTCGAGATCCATGGGCAGGCAGGTCGTGACCCCTATCCTGGGCAGATGGTCCGGCATTTCCCCGAAGGGCTCGCCGGATACCGACACCCTTATATCTCCCGCCGCGTTGACGTCGTACACGTAGACGCACCTGAAGCCGGAATGAAAAACGGGAGCGCTCACGGTGGTCTTTACCGTGACGGTCACCAGTTCCTCGTCTCCGTCGGCCTCTATGCTTTCCACCCGGTGCTGAAGCTTGTCGTAATGGAGCTTGTTCAGGGCGTTCATAGCGCCCCACCCTCTGTCGTTGTCGGTGGAAGCCCGCCAGAAGTTCAGCTTCAGAGGGCCGTTCACCAGCAGGTTGCCCGCCGCGGCGTAATAGTCCAGGGAACCGTCGTATTTTGAGAAGCCTATCTCAAAATCGCTGCCCAGTATCATATACTGTTCGTCGTTTTCCAGCACTTCCACGTCGCCGTTGGCAGGCTCGAAGGCGGCAGGCTCGGCGTCCTGCAGAACGAACTGCTGCCAGGCGACTTTGTGCCCTGCCGCCGCCCACAGGGTATCCTCCGCCAGCAGCAGGGAAACGGTGAGCACGTAGTTTTTATCCTTCCGCATCCGGGCCGGGGCCTTGTAATCCAGGGTAAACTCCGACGACGACCGGGGAGACACGTCCGGGACGTGGCAGCAACCGGAGCTTATCACTTCGCCGTCGCTTTCCACCTTCCACGACATCGCCAGGTGCTTCAGATCGGAAAAATCGTATCTGTTCTCGCATCTGAAGAGCTTCTTCTGGAGATCCACCGCATAGAACTTCACCGGCTCTATCACCTTTTTGTATTCTATGGCGCCGGGAGAAGGCGTCCTGTCGGGGAACACCAGGCCGTCGCACACAAAATTGCCGTCGTTGGGCTGGTCGCCGAAATCGCCGCCGTAGGCGTAATAGGGCTCGCCGTCTTCGGTGAATTCCAGGAGGCCGTGGTCCACCCATTCCCAGATAAAGCCGCCCTGGAGCCTTTCGTATTTGTAAAACAGCTCCACGTAATCGGAAAGCTCTCCGGGGCCGTTGCCCATGGCGTGGCAGTACTCGCACATGATGAAGGGCTTTTGCTCATAGCCCTCGGGAAAGCCGAATTTTGCCGCCGCTTCGCCTTCAAGCCCTTTCCCTATGCCCTCCAGGAAATCCACCGAGGGATACATGCGGCTGTAAACGTCGGTGTATTCTATATGGTAGTCCCCCTCGTAGTGGATGGGTATGTCCGGGCAGACGGCCTTCGCCGCCTTGACCATAGCCTGCTGGTTGACGCCGGTGCCGGACTCGTTGCCCAGGGAAAAGAGTATCACGGAAGGATGGTTTTTGTCTCTGTGGACCATACGCTCCATCCTGTCCACGTAGGTGTTCTGCCATTCGGGATCGTCGGAAAGGTTGAATTTCGACTCGGTGTAGGGAATGGCGAAAAATACTCCGTGGGCTTCCAGATCGCATTCGTCGATAAGGTATATGCCGTATTTGTCGCACAGATCCAGCCAGCGGGGGTCGTTGGAATAATGGGAGGTGCGCACGGCGTTTATGTTCAGGCGCTTCATGAGAAGGATGTCTTCCTTCATCATATCCTCTGTGAGGGCCCTGCCCGTAAGGGGATTGATCTCATGCCTGTTGACGCCCTTGAAGATCACGGGGACGCCGTTCACCAGCAGATTGCAGCCCTTCAGCTCCACCTGCCGGAAGCCGAACCGGAAGGGAACGGCCTCTATAAGGCCCCCCTCGCTGTCCAGAAGGCTGATGACCAGGGTATAGAGGCAGGGGTTTTCCGCCGACCATTTTTCCGGAGACGCCACGTCTGCGCTCCAGCTGTCCGAGGGATCCGTTTCCTCGCTGGACACCAGGGCGCCGTCCTTGTCAAAAAGCTCGAACAGCACCCGGGAGGCGCCGGCGCCTTCGATCCTGTAATCCGTTTTCAGCAGGGCGTTGTTATACTCCGGGTCAAACGACGTGGTTATCTGCGCGTCCCACAGGTAAGTATCGTGGCGATAGATAAGATAAACGTCCCTGAATATGCCGGAAAGCCACCACATATCCTGGTCTTCCACATAGGAGCCGTCGGACCACTGGAAGACCTGCACGGTGAGGTTGTTTTCGCCGGGGGACACGTAATCGGTTATGTCGAACTCGGCGGGTATCCTGCTGCCCTTGGAAAAACCGGCCTGTATGCCGTTCACCCACAGATAAAAGGCGCTGTCCACGCCCTCAAAACGCAGGAAGAGCTTTTCGCAGTCGTTCTCGCGGTCCACGGTAAAGCTCCGCTTGTAAAAGCAGGTGGGATTGTCCGAAGGGACCCTGGGGGGATCCACGGGGAAGGGATACATCACGTTGGTATAGTGTGGCTTGTAGCCGGTATCCTCCATCTGCCAGCTGGACGGAACTGTGAGCTTTTCCCAGGGGAGGTCTTCCCCGTGTTCGCAGCCGCAATCGCAGCCGTCTTCTTCTCCGTCTTCGTCAAAATCCGCGGCGGTGATCAGCTCCAGGGCCTCTTCCGACACCAGCCCCGGAGAATCGTAGAACAATACGTCCCAAACGCCGTTAAGAGTGCGCACGCGGTCGGGATCCGGGCCGTAAAGGGCTTCCTCTACCGAGCCGCAGGGAAAGTAGCGGCTGCGCGGTTCAAGCCTGTTGATCCCCGTGAGCTTCGGGTTTTCGTAATCTTTCATTTTTCTCTCCAAAAAAATATTTTGATACGGCTAAAGATGCTCAAGCAACGCCGACGCTGTCTGCGAGACCGCCGCCGAAGGATCGCCTGCCGCCTTTTTCAGATACTCTTCCGCGCAGTCAAGCCTCAGATTGTAGGCCGCCGCCAGGGCGTTTCTTCTGACCTTGTTCCTGCCGATCCACAAAAAGGGATAGCGGCTGCGGTTCTCCTCAAAGCCGGCTTTTGATATATCCAGCCAGAACTCCAGGGGAGGCATCTCCACGCGCAGGGGTTCCCACCGGCACAGGGGGCAGGTTTGCTGACACAGGTCGCATCCATATATATTATAACCTATCCTCACGGCCTCGTCATAAGAAAAAGGGCCGTTTTTTTGGGTTATATGGCTTATGCACAGTTCTCTGCAAAAGCCGTCCTTCAAAGCCGGACAGGATGCGCAGGCGCTGTTTTTGCAGGGGACGGCGGGACAGCGGAACAGGCTCCCGGCAGAGACGGCTTCCGCAGGCCGGTCCGTCACTATCTCCCCAAGGTAGGGAAAGCATTTCAGCTCGGGGCACCACAGCAGGCCGTTGCGGGCGACAGCCCCCAGCCCCGCCCGCCGGGCCATTTCCTTTTGCCCGTAATACGAATGGTCGCAAAGGACCTCTCCCTGCCCCGCGCAGATATCTCTTACGACGTCGTGATAATCCGGCGCCAGCCCCGAGGAAGCCACCTTATAGGGCTGATCCGTCTCCTTTGGAGGCAGCTTCACGGCCACGCACACCAGACCCTCCGCCCCGGGGAACCGTTCTTTGAGGCATTCGGGGAGGGGCAGGCCCTTTTTCAGGATCACAGGAGCCCTCCGGCGCAGACCAGAAGCCCCTTTTTGCCGGAAAAATATTTCCGGCAGGCTTCGTTGACGCTGTCAAGGGTGGCGCTTTGGTAATATTCTTCTATCTTCCAGGGGAAATCCATGTCAAGCCCTCTCAGGACCGCGGTCTCCAGGGCTGCGCACATGCCCGTATTGACGGAAAGCGAACGTTTTTCCGCGCCGATAAGGTGGCTTTTGGCGGACAGGAGCTCTTCCTCGGTCACGTTTCCCGTCTGAAAATCGCAGATGCCTTCCAGCAGCGTCTCCAGAGCCTCCCGCAGACGCTCCGGGTGGGTGCCGAAGGAGCAGCTCCAGATATTGTTCAGGAAATACCCCTTGAAGGCGCTGCCCACTCCGTAGGCCAGCCCGGAATCTTCCCGTATCAGCCTGCCCAGCCTGCTGCCTATGGAACCGCCTCCCAGAATATGGTTGGCTATGCATACGGAGGGATAATCCGGGTGCGCCTTGTTTATGCCGGAAGCGCCGCCGAACACCACGCAGACCTCCGACTTGCCCTCCATGGGGAAGTCCTCCCGCCTGATGCCGTCAAGGCGGTATTCCGGAACCGGGGGCCTCGAAGGCAGCGGGGCGGCGGGCGCCGCCCATCCGCCGAAGCGGCGGCGGACCATATCCGCGGCCTTGTCCGCATCCACGTCCCCGCAGATCGCCAGAGTAAGGTTGTCGGGCCTGACGAACCTTTCATAAAGCCCCAGAAGGGTCTCCCTTTCGCAGGCCCTGACGGCGGCTTCGGCTTCATCCGGAGCAAGCCCCCGTCTCGGGTCGCCGGCGGGGACCGCCAGAGAGTTGAAGAGGCCGGCCGCCATAAAGCCGGGCACCGCCCTGCCGTACGCTATCTCGCTCAGGGCCTCGTCCTTCACCTTTTCCAGCTCTTCTGCGGGAAAAACGGAATCCCCGAGGGCCCGGGCCGCAACGGAAAGCAGCAGGTCCGCGTCCTCGGAAAGGCATTTCCCCGAAAGCTTTACAAGCTCCCGGGAGCCGGAGAAGTCCAGCTCTGCCCCCGCCGCTTCCAGCAGGCCGTTCAGCTGCAGGGAATCATACCTGTCCGTCCCCCTGAGGAGCATCTGGGACAGGAGGGAAAAGCCCAGCCTTTCCCCTTCCCCTTCATAGGCGCCGCCGCCGTGAAGATGTCCGGTCACAGAAACGGAACCGGCAGACCGGTTCTCGTATATCACCGCCGTAAGGCCGTTGTCCAGGACTATCTTCACCGGGGGCTTGCGGACCGCGCCGGCGGGCCGCGCCTCAAAGACCCTGTCCGTTTCCGGGACGGGGCTCATGGCCGGTATATCCGCATAGGTTTCCTTGGCGGAAACGCTTTTTGCCACGGTAAGGTTGTTTTCAAAAAGATAGGCGTTCGCCGCCCGGCAGATATCCTCCGGACCCACCCGGAAGAGGTTTTCGAAACCGGCGTCGTAAAGCCTCCAGCCTCCCATCACCTCCGAATACCCCAGAGTCTCGCCCTGGCCGGCCACCGACAGATTGTCGTAAATTATGTCCGCCCGGGTCTGGGTTATGGCCCTTTCTATCTCCTCCCGGGTCACCGGGGCAGCCTTTATCTGCTCCGTCTGCTCCAGAAGGGCTTCCGTCAGCTGCTCCGGGGTTACGCCGGGCTTTCCTTCGGCGCCCATAATGAAAAGGGAGGGCTGCCGGCTGACCTCCGGATAGGCCCATATCTCCGCAGCAAGCCCGGTCTCCACCAGGCCTTTGTAAAGCCTGCCGGTGACTCCGTAGGACAGTATGTAGCCCAGGAGCGAAAGGGCGTCGGCGTCCGGATGATGCATATCGGGTATATGGAAGCCGGCCTCCGCCATAGGCGATCCGCAGGGCACCAGGCAGTCCGTCCGCCCCGTCTGGGGAGGCTCCTTTACCGTTTTTCTCTCCGGAGCGGGAGCGGCAGCCAGAGGCCCCAGGTATTTCCGGGAAAGATCGAGAGCCTGCTTTTCATCCACGTCTCCCACAAACACCAGCACGGCGTTGGAGGGAACGTAAAAGGTGTTGTAAAAACCGACGAGCCCCTCCCGGGACATGGCTTCCAGATCCTGCCGGAAGCCGATGACGGGGCGGGAATAGGCGCTGCGGACGTACGCCCGGGAACACAGCTGCCTGTAAAGCCTTCTGGCCGGGCTGTCCTCGCCTCCCTCCAGCTCCGACAGCACTATCTGCCGCTCGGTCTCCAGTTCGTCCGGGGGGAACAGGGCCAGGAACCTCTGGCTCATCATCTCCACGGCAAACTCCAGGCCTTCCGGCGGCATCACGGTCCAGTAATAAGTGTAGTCTCTGGAGGTGGCTGCATTTTCGGTCCCGCCCAGGAGCCTGAGCCGGCGGGTCATCTCGCCGGAGGGGAAATCCCGGGTGCTCCTGAAAAGCATATGCTCGGTAAAGTGGGCGGCGCCGTAAAGCCCTTCGGGTTCGTCGGCGGAACCTGCGCGGAACCAAAGCTGGCAGGTGAAAAGGGGGACGGAACGGTTTTCCTTTATAAGTATCTTCAGGCCGTTCTCAAGAAAGAATTCCCTGCAGCCGGCGTTGACGGCAATGGTCTTCCTCATTTGTTGTGATGCTCGGCGTGGTCGTTTATTTCCTTTTCGGCCTTGTCCAGCATGCGCCCCATATTGTTGTATTCTTCGCCGGAAGAAGCCTCGTCCCTGATATAGCCTCCCATCTCCTTTACGGCAGCCTTCATGGAACCGGGATCGTTCATATCTATGTTCCTGAACTGCCTGTCCAGCCTGTCCAGTATCTCCGTATGGGATTTATAGGGCCGGAAGGAGGATATCACGGCTTCGGCGCCGGGAGCCCCGCACCCGGGGCAGTCGGGCAGCAGGTCCCTCTCCGAAACGTTCCTCAGCAGCGAAAACTTTTTATGGCAGCTTTTGCAGCGGTATTCGTAAACAGGCATATCTTCAACCCTCTATGGAATCTATGATCTTTTTGTCTATCCCTTCAAATCTCGCGGCGAAGGCGCGCCTTTCGCTGCGGACGGCGTAAACCAGCATGTCAATCCGGCTCTGGTCGTAATACGAGTAAGGATCGAAGCGGCTCACGTCCAGGCCCTCTATGGAAGACGGCACCCGGCACATCCAGTTTTTGTCGTCGGTCCATTTTACCGTGCCCCTCAGCACGCTTCGTATCACGATGCTGATCTCGGAAACGGAAAAACGGTTGACCTTCTGAAGGATGCGCCTGCCGCCGTCAAGCCCGGTGTCCACCAGTTCCCCCACTCCGCCGATATTCAGCAGATAGCATTCGATACCGGGGTATTCCGTGAGGCGCGCGTAAAACTCGTCCACGTCGTTTTTTGCGTTGCCCCGGCCCACTTCCACCGCGGAAACGCCACCTCTGCCGTCCAGCTTGCCTATCTCGCTTCCCACGGCGTCAAAAGGCTCCGTGAGCATATAGCAGACGGCGGCCTGTTCGCGGTTGAGCCGCGACAGCACCGGGACCACGGTGAAATTCTTGGTCATAAAGAAAAAGATCATCCTGTCAAGCTCCCGGGGGGGCGGCATATTGATGCCTCCGCCCTCCGGACCGGAAAGGACGTCGAAGGGGATCACCCCGTGTCCGCAGGCGGCAACGGTCTTGTCTTCGAAGAGGGGCCTTCCCTGATAATCCACAACCACGTTTTCCAGCACGGCGCCGGGGGAATTTGCAGCCTTCCACAAAACCGGCTGGCTGATGGGCCCCAGCCTGTCCGTCCTGATATAAAAGCCGTTCTCGGCGCCGGCCATCATACCGTCCTTCTGCCAGAAAAGCAGATCGTCCTGGAGGATATGCATTTTTTCATGGTGTCTCCTGAAGCCGTGGTCGTGGCAGGCGTGGGTGGTCTTGCCCGTGGAGGATATGCCGAAAAACACTATGCCGATCTTTTTCAGCGCGCCTTCCGCATCCTCCACGGTCATGATCTTTGCGGAAGCGTGGAGACCGGGGTCCGGGCTGAGGGAGAGGGCCATCCTCAGAAAAGCGCTGCGCACTTCTCCGAAATAATCCGACCCCAGTATAAAGGTGACCCCTATCCCGCTGAACACCAGCACCTGCCTGTCCTTCTCGGACCATTCGGGGATGCATATCACCGTGAGGTCCGGGGCGCCTTTTCCGGGAAAGGTCATCAGGGAGAACATGTGGCAGAGATGCACGCTCTCCGGGCGGTATGAGGAAACGAACAAACGGCACGAAGCGGAAAAACCGGAGCCTTTCCCCAGGCTGCCGTCGGAATAGATTAGCGGACAGGCGGAAAGATAGGCGAACAGCTCCTGCAGGGTCCGCTCCAGGGAAGCGCCTATATCCTTTTTTTTCTGAGTGGCGAAGGCGTTGTTTTCCCCTCCCGCGTCTATGTAAACCGTCTGGGCGGTGGAAGGCACCTTCTGAAACGAAGAAAAGTTGATCCCGCCCGTACGGACAGGGATCCCGAAGACCCGGGATCTTTTTTCCGCGGCGGCGGAAGAAACGAAGGAAGCGTTGGGCTTCCCGGGCAGTCCGGAAACAAATTCCTTAACCTGAGCTGTCAGGCCGGATATATTCATTTGACACCTTTTTGACTATAAGACTTATTGTATGATACATCTTAATTATAAAACATATCCGCGATAAAAACAACAAACGCCGCGGCGCCGCCGGAGGCCCGGGCGGCTCATTTTCCGGGCCTGAAACAAAAAAAACTATTTTTTTTTTCAAACACTTGACACGGGCCGCGGATTTCAAATATAATTAAGTTGGTTATAAGCCAACGCTTCATGAATCTGAAAGAGATATGAAGATATGCCGAAAACCGCACATTCTATATTTTTAAGGAGAAACAAATGAAGAATATCGTTGTTTCAATCATTGCTCTCGCGCTGGTTCTCAGTGCTATGGCAGCCATGGCTCAGGACAAGAGCTATACCATCACCCCCAAGATAGCTTTCGGCTACACCGTTGACGGCGATTCCAGAGACATCACCGGCAACGCTTTCGGTCTGCTGGTCGAGGGTCAGTTCGAAAGCTTCCCCGTAGGCTTCGAAGCCGGCTATCTGTTCAACGACAAGACATGCAACCTGGTTCTCGTTGACGACGAAGGCGCAATTTACAAGGCCAACGGTAAATACAAAGGACATCAGGTTCCCGTGCTGGCTGTTTACAAGCAGTCCGTGAGCCCCGACAGCCCTCTGTACTTCCTGGTAGGCGCCGGTATCTCCATCAATGAATACAAGTGGAAGTCTTCCGTTGAAGGTTCCGTAAGAGTATCCGAAAGCAAGACCAAGTTTGCCTTCAAGGCAGGCATGGGCTACAAGATCAACGACAACTTCGTTGCCGAACTGGCTTACGCCGACTACGGCAAGGGCTCCGATTTTGACATCAAGACCGGTCAGATCCAGCTCGCTCTCGGCTACAGCTTCTAAGCTTTAAAAAACAGGCTCCGGCTTGCCGGAGTCTTTTTTTTTACCCAAAAGTAAAGGAGCGCTGTTATGAAAAAAATACTGCTTATTTCTGTTTTTGCATTGTTTGTTTTGTCGGCGGCGGCGTATGCGGACAAGATATATTCCCACTGCGTCATGCAGGGCGCCGTGCTGGAAAAGTGCTTTTACGACAGCACAAACTTCAGCTACCGTACAAAATGCGCCGGCTGCGGACACGTAGGTTCCGCGAGCCAGAAGGTGTCCGGCAGCAACGGAGCCACT
This sequence comes from Abditibacteriota bacterium, assembly GCA_017959625.1. GTDB lineage: Bacteria > Armatimonadota > UBA5829 > UBA5829 > UBA5829 > RGIG7931. The sequence goes on from JAGDAG010000053.1 coordinate 11,936, forward strand.
TCCTCCGTGTTCATCTGCCCCCGCTGCGGAAGGCGCCAGACGCTTTTCATAAGAAACGAGATACTGCAGCCCGTGGTCCCGGAGGAATGCTCGGACGTTTTTTATCACACTGCCCTGGAGGGAGGGCTCATCACCCTTCAGCAGCCCTTTGCCCCCGACTTTTACTACAGGAACAGGTGCCGGCGGTGCGGCAGGCTGAGCCGTGAGGAATACTACGCCTCGTCCCTGGGCGGCTTTTCGGGCTATACCTTCGACTGCGACTACTGCAAAAAAACCCAGCAGGTACGGTTTTTCACCTTTACCGAAAACATAGAAAGGATGTCCCTGGACTCGGTGTATTCCCACTGCGCCGTCAAGGGGGCCGTGATAACGGAATTCAACCCCTTCAGCCCGCGCTACGGCTACAGGGAATGGTGCGGGGAATGCGGGGCGCTGTCTGCAACCACTTTAAAGGCTGAGGACAAGAGCGGAGAGCGGAGCTACAAATTTATCTGTCCCCGCTGCCGCAAAAAGCAGGAAGTCCTTATTACAAACTACCGCGAATGATGAAACTGTTTTCCGTACTCATACTGCTTTTAGCCGTTTCCGCCGCATGGGCGGAAACCGTTTACTGCCACTCCGTCCTGCAGGGCGGAGCCATAACCGAGAGCTATCCCTTTGACCGGGGCTTTTCCTGGCGGGGGAAATGCCCGGAGTGCGGAACGCTCTCCGGCTCGGTCTTCAACGATTTCGGATCCTCGGGCACCTCATCCCGGACCCTGAGCTGCTCTTCCTGCAAGGCAGAATATAAAGCGGTGATATACCACTCCTCCTTCAGCGTGAAGGTCCCCGCTTCAAGCGCGGAGATATATTACCACGTAATGCTGGGAGGCGTTATATACGAGCAGAACCCCTTTGCGGCGGCCTTCAAATACCGTACTGTCTGCGCGAAGTGCGGACGGCGGGGGTCCGTCGTCTCCTCCTCCGGCAGCAGCGGGACCTCCCGGGGGACCTATACCTGCCCCGGCTGCTCCATGGAACAGAGCTGGACCCTGCTGCACTTCTCGTCCAAGGCTCAGGATATGTCCCGGGTCTACAGCCACGCGGCCCTGAAGGGGGCGGTGATAACCGAGCTGAACCCCTATTCCAGGAATTTTGCCTACAGGACCCGGTGCGAGGCCTGCGGCTATCCCGGCGGCAAGGTAAGCACCTCCGGGACAAGCGGGTCCTCGGAAAGGACCTTCGTCTGCCCCAAATGCCGCAACAAACAGACCGCGCTCCTTTTAAACGGCGAAAAAAGCCTGCGCTGAAATGCCGGCCGCCTGCTTTTTGCATAAATAAACAAAAAGCAGGCGGTTTCTTGATCCCGTAAGAAGGGAAATGCATGACGTTCCGCAGGCCGCGGCGATGGCTTTTTCCCGGCCGAATACAAAAGCCCCTTTATTCTCCCATCAATACGGAGAAAAGCATATCGGCAAAAAGCCCGTGCATCTCCCGGACGGGATGATTGATCCGGTTCGCCAGAAGCATGGTGATATCCTCGCTTTCGGCGCGCTTTTTCCACCGGGAATAACAGTCGCAGACCGCAACGCCCGTTTCCGCTGCCAGGGCCCGCGCCTCGTCCATATACAGGTCCATCCGTCCCCCGTTCTGATACTCCGCCGTGACACGGGCGTATTCTCTGTACTCCGGGATAGTGTCGTCCGCAACGTAAGTGTTCATCATGTTCGGAGTCATGAAAACTGTGTCCCGTTCATGGCTCCTGCAGGCCGAGAAGATGGCTTTCAGAGAGGCCAGATACTCGTCCAGGGGCCCGTTGACGTCGTTCAGGCCGAAGCACACCACCACAAGGTCGGGACGGTGGCACAGGACGTCCCGCTCCAGCCTTCCCAGGGAGGCCTTCGCCGTGATGCCGTTTATCCCCGCGTCGATGGCGTTCACCGGCATGGAGGGATTGACGGCGGCGAGTTTCCGGCGCAGCCGGTTCCAGTAAACGCTTTCATAGTCGTATTCCTCCGGCCCCACGCACCCGTGGGTGACGCTGTCTCCGAAGGCAACCATGTTCACCGGGCCGTGTTCGGTGAGGCCGGAGAGATCCAGCCTGATTTTGTCTTTCACCCTCATAGCGTATTCACCTTCCCGTTCAATCCGGCTTTGTTTCCAGCTTCAGGGGATAGTCGCCCAGGTGCTTTATTTTGAAGCCGTTCTTTTTGTAAGTCTCGTAATCGAAGGCGTCCAGCTCGTCCATGGCCAGCTTGTGGAACTCGTAGAAATTGCGCCACCATTCGTAGCCGGAGCACAGCTCCGCGCCGAGATAGGCGTCCGC
>JAGDAG010000054.1 GCA_017959625.1 Abditibacteriota bacterium
TCCGCAAAGGCTATGAAAAGCTTATAAAAGAATGGACCGCCCTGGGCGACAGTTATGAAGAAGAATTCAAAAAACTCCTCAGCGCCGGACAGAGATCACGTTATACCGAATACCGGAAGCGCTTTGTCAATTCCCATGGCCTGATGTTATTCGGCTATGGGGACTTTTATGACGCGGGTTTTCTGCAGAAACATGAAGTGGAGCTGACTCCGAAGCAGAAGGAGACCCTGCGGCAGATCAACAGGACTTACATAAACGAGATGCTGGGCCATGAAAAACCCGGAGAGAGGACCGCTGTGTATATGGAATACGAGAAAGCCCTGAAGGATATGTTCGACGAAGAGCAGTGGTATTATTATCTCCACAAGTTCGACGGTTTCAGAATGCCCCGGCCGAAGACCGGGGCGGGAGGTAAAAAATGAAAAAATTTACGTATATCCTGGCTGCGGTATGCCTGTTTTGCGTCTGGATCGCCTTTTACGTGGTGCCGGCCGTTCCGGAGATCCTTGCTGCCGGAGACAGCTACGGTATCGGGCCGGCGGCTTTTCTGGGAAAAGACAAAGACCCTTCCGTGGGTTTCCCGGGGATGCATTACAGCCACAACTCCTATATGAAGGCGCTGGGGCTTTCGGCGGAGCAGCAGAAAAGCCTGGACGCCCTCAACAGAAAATACACCGCGGTATTTTCGGACAAATATTCGGATTATCTGAAGGAGCTTCTGCAGCAGATCGAAAACTCCACGGAAACGCAGTATTACAAAAAAGGCTATCTTGAAATGCTGGAGGACAACAAAAAGACCGGCGCGGAATACGAAGCGGAATTCAAAAAGCTCCTTGGGCCGGAACAGCTGCTGCGGTATGGCGCGTCGGTGGAAGGCGCGATGCTGAGATCCTACGCCTTCGGCCATCAGGACTACAGCTACGGGCTGTTGTACGAGCCGGGTTTTATGCGGCATCATAATCAGGGGCTGAGGCCGGAGCAGGAAAACAAACTGCAAAAACTCAACAAACGCTACGCCAAAAAGCTTCTCAGGGTCAAAGAACCGGGAAAAAGGGCGCTTGTGATGATGAGATACAAAAAAGCCCTGAACGGCATGCTCGACGAGGGACAGAGATACGACCTTCTCCACATGTTCGACGGCTCCGCGGCGTTCCGGAGGATCGCCGTGCCGGCGAACGGCGCCCCCGGCGGGACGCTGAAGTATTCCGGCGGCAGGGGCCGCGTGAATGGTGGATACGGGAATGTCCTGACGGGTATCCTTGGCAAAACGCCGTTCCATAGCTCCCCCAAGATCGTCAGCAGCTCGGGGATAGACTGGAGTGAGGTCGAAAAGAAACGCAAAGAGCGCGGCCCTCTGTTTGACCGCAGGTCTGCCCGCAAATTGTTCGATCAGGTGGCGGAGAAGACCCTCAAGCGGCAGTATGCAAAATATCTTCCCGATGAGCTTTTGGGCGTCGGCGAGGTATTCGGCGTGGTCAAAAAACAAGACGGCTATACTGCATACGTTTATCTTCTGACGGAGGAGATCGTCTGTTTCAAAAGACGAAACTACGAGATGTCCCGGGCTTTCGGCGAAGCCGTCTTGAAGTTTGATCTCCGTGACGGCGCGCCTGTGCTGAAGGAGCTCGTCTGGGGCGAAAAGGGAGATGGGCGCGACAAGTGGCTGAAGGACCATTTTCCCAAAAAGTATTAGAACATGGCGTCTGCTTACCGCCCCGATATGTACGAGCTGAGGATCGAGATAGGAAGCCGTCTTTATGAACGAAACCTGGAAACCACCAGAGAGCGGGAAAATCTGCTGGAGATAGACGGAAATACGGGCAAATACCGTATAACGGGGCCTCCGGATCCGCATGATAAGACCGAAACCAGGAGGGTCCTGGAAGAGGGCGTCCTCGAGCCGGATCCGAAAAAGAACAAGGGCTATGACAAGCCGTGACTGTTTCGAGACGCAAATTGTGTTGCCTGGTCAAACGCATTTATTGAGACACTAAAATTGCAAGGAGTTACCGGCAGCATGCTCTGTCCATTATACGAAGTTCA
>JAGDAG010000055.1 GCA_017959625.1 Abditibacteriota bacterium
ATGTACTGCGACTTTCTCGGCAGAGCGGGCGACGAAGTGTTCAACCAGATACCCAAGTGGCAGGCTATGAGCGCCGGCGTCATCAAGATGCCTCTGGTGATCCGCGTTTCCGTGGGCTCCAAATACGGAGCGCAGCATTCTCAGGACTGGAGCTCCCTGGTAGCCCATATCCCGGGCATCAAGGTGATATTCCCCGCCACGCCTTACGACGCAAAGGGCCTCATGGCTTCCGCGCTGAACGGCACCGATCCCGTGATCTGCTTTGAATCCCAGAGGATCTACGACGTGGGCGAGCAGTTCCACAAGGGCGGCGTTCCCGTCGAGAGCTACGAGATACCTATAGGCGAGCCCGACGTGAAGAGAGAAGGGACCGACGTCACCATCCTCACCTTCGGCGCTACCCTGTACCGCGCCATAAAGGCTGCCGATATGCTTCAGGAGAAGTACGGCATATCCGCCGAGGTCATAGACGCAAGGACCCTTGTCCCCTTCAACTACGAAAAGGTGCTGGAGTCGGTGAAGAAGACAGGCAAGATACTGCTTACCTCCGACGCCTGCGAAAAGGGTTCCTTTATCAACACCATGGCGCAGACCATCTCCGAGCTTGCCTTTGACGAGCTGGATGCTCCTCCCGTGGTGGTGGGCGCCCGCAACTGGATCACTCCGTGCTTCGAGCTTGACAACGATTTCTTCCCTCAGCCCGAGTGGATGATCGATGCCATACATGAGAAGATAATGCCGATACCGGGACACACTCCTGCAAGCAACTTTACTCCTGCAGAGAGGATCAGAAGAGAAAAGGCCGGCGTGTAAGACGCCTGTCATAAAAAGCGCCCGTAACGGGCGCTTTTTGCTTTTGCCCGTGATTGTAAAAATCTTTCTGCCGTGATATAATAAAAATGGTATTTGCAATATGGCAGTGCTGTCGGGAGTGGGTCTGTCTCACTTTTTTTATTTTGATTATCGGGGTGTGTAACGTGAGCATAGAATACAGAGAAGCTTTAAGAAGCATTTCAAAGGAGAGGAATATCCCCTTTGAAGAGCTTTTGCTCCTATTGGAAAGGGCTCTGACCAAAATGTACAAGAGGAGTGTTGCTGTCGGAGCAAACGGCGAGCGTCTCAGCATACGGACGGAAGTCGGAGAAAGAGACATCCATATTTATTGTATGAAAAAGGTGGTCCGCTTTGTGGACGACCAGAATTCGGAGATATCCCTTTCCGACGCTCTCAAAAAAGACCCCGGCGCAAAGGAAGGCGACGTGATAGAGGTGGAGGTCACGCCCTCCAATTTCGGGAGGCTGGCCGCCCAGACCGCAAAGCAGGTCCTCGAACAGAATATAGACGATTACGAACGCGATAAAATAGTCAAACAATACAAATCCCGGATAGGGACCGTCATCAATACCCACGTGGCAAGATATGACGGAGACCTCATTTACCTGGAACCCGACGGAAACCGCGATGATATTGCGCCGGTGGAAGCGCTGCTTCCCCCCAACGAGCAGGTGCCCGGGGAGTCTCTCCGTGTCCGCGAGATGGTAAAGGCCTACGTTCTGGCGGTAAGGCCCAAGGCCAAAGGCCGCTTTAACGAGATGATAGTTTCCAGGACCCATCCTTCCTTTATCAGGTGCCTGTTCGAGACCGAAGTCGAAGAGGTGGCCGCAGGTATAGTAAAGATCGTCAAGGTCGCCCGGGAGCAGGGGGCCAGGACCAAGGTGGTGGTCCGTTCGGAGGATCCCAACGTTGACGCCATCGGCGCCTGTCTCGGCCCTATGGGCTCCAGGATCCAGGCGGTCACAAAGGAACTGAGAGGGGAAAAGGTGGACGTGATCCTGTATTCCGAGGATCCCGCCGAGCTCATCAGGCAGTGCGTGGCGCCGGCCCGGGTCATTTCGGCAGAATGCCATCCCGAAACAAAAAGCGCCGAGGTGGTGGTCCCCGCCAAAGAAACCTCTCTTGCTATAGGCAAAAACGGAGTCAACGCCAGGCTGACCGCAAGGATCACGGGCTGGAAGATAGACATTAAAGGAAACAACAAAACCGCTAAAAAATGAAAGAGCGTACCTGTATAGTATGCAGAAAAAAAGGCGACCGGAGTTCTTTCTTCCGTATAGGCAGAGATAAAGACGGCGGCCTTTTTATAGGCTCCGGCGGAAGAGGGGCTTATATCTGCCGCAGCGAAAGCTGTCTTTCGCAGGCTCTCAAAAAGCCGAGGATCGGCTATTATCTGAAAACCAAACAGGATGCGGAGCTTGAGTGCAGATTGATATCGGCCTTGCTGGAACGTCTCGGCGCAGACGATGCTCCGGCCGGCCGGCCGAAGATGCCGGAATAATGAAAAAGATTTTGATTACAGGGAGAAACGTTATGACAGGATAACCTGTTCCCGATCTTCTCCCCTTTGTTTTACGAGGTGATGATATGAGTGCAAAAACAGTTGCATCCTTGGCTAAGGAGCTGAAAATTTCCGAAAAGGAGATGTCCGGATATCTGAACGGGCTTGGGGTCGAAGCAAAGGCAAACGATCCCCTTGACGATGATACCGTTGCCATAATAAAAGACCTTATAAAAGAGCAAAGGTCTGCCAGGGTGCAGATCCCCCAGGCATTGACGGTAAGAGATTTTGCCGAAAAATTAGGCAGATCCGCCGGCGAGATCCAGAAAGCCCTCGTAGAACTGGGTATCCTTGCTACTGTCAACCAGTCCATCGGCGCAGACGTGGCCCAGAAGGTCGCCGACAAATGGCATATCCGGCTCGAGATAGTGAAGTCGGAAGCCGCAAGGCCCAAAAAACCCGCCGGCACAAAGGCGCCGGCTGCAAAAACAAATGCAAAGCTTGCTTCACGCCCTCCCGTCGTGACCGTACTGGGGCACGTCGATCACGGCAAGACCACTCTGCTGGATACTCTCCGGAAGACCCACGTCACCGACCAGGAATCCGGCGGTATCACCCAGCATATAGGCGCTTATCAGGTTGAACTGAAAGGCAGAAAAATAACCTTTATCGATACTCCCGGGCACGCGGCCTTTACGGCGATGCGCGCCAGAGGCGCCGCCATCACCGATATAGTCATCCTGGTGGTGGCCGCCAACGACGCCGTTATGCCTCAGACCGTGGAAGCCATACATCACGCCCAGCAGGCGGGAGTCCCCATCATAGTCGCCATCAACAAGATCGACCTTCCCGAGGCCAACGTGGAACGGTGCAAAACACAGCTCATGGATCACGGCCTGATGCCGGAGGAATGGGGCGGAAAAACCATCATGGTGGAGATCTCCGCCAAGTTCAACACGAACATCGACGAGCTGCTGGAAATGGTTCTGCTGGTTGCCGATATGGAGGAGCTGAAGGCGGAGGTCTCGGCTTCCAAGGTCTCCGGCGCTGTCATAGAAGCCCACGTCGAGGCGGGAAAAGGAAACGTTGCCACGGTCCTCGTTCAGAAGGGGACCCTGAAGATCGGCACGCCCATAGTCGCCGGCGAGGCCTACGGCAAGGTGAAGGCCATGTTTTCCGACAAGGGAGACAAGCTGTATAAGGCGGGCCCTTCCACTCCCATTGAGCTGGTGGGCCTCAATTCGGCGCCCCTGGCCGGGGACGTGCTCCAGTCGGTGAAAACGGAAAAGGAAGCCCGTTCCATAGCGGAGGCGCGTATAGCAAAAGAGAAGGAAGACAGGCTGAACCGCAAAAACGCCATAACTCTTGACAGCATATACGACAAGATCAAAGAGGACGGCATCAAAAAGCTGCCTCTGGTGCTGAAGGCCGACGTGCAGGGCACCCTGGAGGCTGTCAGCGATTCCCTGCGGAAGATAGAGCACGAAGAGGTGACGGTGGATATAATCCACTCTGGCATAGGCGACGTTACCGAGAACGACGTCAATTTTGCCATAGCCTCCGAGGCTATCATAGTTGGCTTCAATACGGGCATCGAGAACAACGTCAGCCGTATGCCGGACGCCGACAGGGTGGAGATCCGCACCTACAGCGTCATATACGATCTTATGCGCGACGTAAAGGCGGCCATGGCCGGCCTTCTGGAACCCGTGTTTGAGGAGACCGTGAACGGGACCGCAGAGGTGAGGGCCACCTTCAGGATCCCCAATCAGGGCATCGTCGCGGGCTGTTACGTGTCGGAAGGCTCCGTTATCAGAAACGATTATATACGCATCCGCCGCGGCCGCGAAGTGATCTTTGAAGGAAAGCTGGATTCTCTCAAGCATCTGAAGGATGAAAAAAGCGAGGTCGCCCAGGGGTTCGAATGCGGTATCATGATAAAGGGCTTCAATGAATATGAAGAAGGCGATATCATAGAATCGTATTCCAAGAAACAGATAGCCCGGGCCATCAATTGATTTTGAAATGACACAAAAACAAAAGAAAGTCAACGAGCTCATGCGCCAGGAGGTCAGCTTCTCCATAATGCGGGAGATAAAAAACCCTCACCTCGGGTTTATCACCGTGACGCGCTGCGAGGTGAGCTCCGATATATCCTTCTGCAAGGTTTATATAACCGTTCTCGGAGACGAAAAAACCAAAGCGGAAAACCTGAAGCTCCTTAACGGCGCCGCCGATTTTATAAGAGTCTGTATATCGAAACGCGTCAGGATGAAGCACGTCCCGCAGCTTGATTTCAGGATAGACAAGACCATCGAAGAAACGCAGAAGCTTTTCGAGCTGATGGAAAAGGACAAAAGAGAGCACCACTACGGCCGGGAGGAAACGGAAGAAAATGATGACAAATGACATCTCCGTTTTCCTTTCCAAGCTGCTTTGCTACAACAGGATCCTCATCGCCGGGCACGTGGGCCCGGACGCCGATTGCATAGGTTCGCTGCTGGCTTTGGGAAGGTTTCTTGAAACCAGAGGCAAGGAGGTTTATCTCTTTGTGCGGGACGGCTGTCCCGAATGCTTCTCTTTTCTGGAAGATGCGGGACGCATCCTCGCTTCTCCCGGGCCGGAGGCTCTTTCAAGCGAGCTGCTCCTCCTGGTGGACTGTTCGGATATAAAGCGGGCGGGCCTTGAGCCGGAAGGCGTGAAGTCTGTCAAAAACCGGGCGGTACTGGATCATCATATCACCGCAGGAGAACCCGAATGCAGCTTCGGCCTCACCGATCCTTCGGCGTGTTCTGCTTCAATGCTCGTTTACAGGCTCATCCTGGCGGCAAATTCACAGCCCGACGCCGTCACGTCCCGGGCTATCCTCACGGGCATAGCGGGAGATACCGGCGCCTTCAGGCATTCCAATACCAATGCCGAGGTGCTTGCCGTAGCCGGCGATCTTACGGAAAGAGGAGCCGATCTTCACGATATAATAAAAAACCTTTTCCTTTCGCGCCCGAAAAAGGTGGTCAGCCTGCTGGGAAGGGTGCTCAGCGGCCTGCGGTACTTCTACGGCGACAAAATGGTGATAGCCGTGATAACCAACGACGCCTTTGAAGACATAGACAAACGGGAGCTCGAGGGCATTAATTCTGAGATAAACAGCATCAAAGGCCTTCGGCTTTCGGCGCTGCTGCGGGAAGAAGAGAAGGGCAGCTTCCGCTGCTCTTTCAGAAGCGACGGCTACGTGGACTGCAGCCGCCTGGCTTCGGTGTTCGGCGGCGGCGGCCACAGAAATGCAGCGGGGTGCACCCTTGAAGGAAAAACGGAAGAGGAGGCCGTCGAGGCAGTTTTGAAGGAGGCCGAAAATTGGAAGGCTTCCTTTGTATAAACAAGCCTCTCGGCGCTACCAGCCACCACATAGTCTGCCGCGCAAGACGTCTTCTGGGCACGAAAAAGATAGGACATACCGGCACTCTTGACCCCCTTGCAACAGGGGTCCTTATTTTGTGTGTGGGCAGCGTCACCAGGCTGTCGGAGTATATACAGTGCGGCGAAAAGGAATACAAATGCCGTATGCTGCTGGGGATCGGCACCGATTCCTTCGACGGCGAAGGCAGAGTGACCGCCGACGTTCCCGCGGGGCACATAGGGCCCGAGCATATCCGCGCGGCGCTGCCCTCCCTTACCGGCAGCATAACCCAGACCCCTCCGGCCTTTTCCGCAGTCAAGCAGAACGGCGTGCCCCTTTATAAGCTGGCGCGGCAGTGCATAGAGGTGGAGCCTCCCGCACGAAACGTTTTTATACACTCTCTTACCCTTGAGGCCTTCGAAGCGGATCCGGCGCATCCCTGCGCCGTGCTGTCGGTGGTTTGTTCCGAGGGCACTTATATCCGCTCCCTGGTGAGAGACCTGGGCCGCAGGCTGGGCATCCCCGCCAGCGTTTCCGGGCTTCACAGAACGAGGAACGGGGGCTTTTCCGACAGCGAGGCAGTGGATCCGGACCTTCTGGAAGGCCTGTCTCCCCGGGAGATCGAAGAGAGATACCTTCTGCCGCCAAGCACCATCTGCCGGTATATGCCTCACTTTTATACCCGCCAGGCGGAAAAGCTGCGTTACGGGCTTCCCGCAGACTTTTCCGGCCCCGACTGCGGGCTTGTCGCCGCTCTTGACGGAGACAGGGTAGTGGCGCTGGGGTATGCCGGAGGCGGCAAATTTTATCCGAAAAAGGTCCTTATACAGTAAATGAAAACAGGAAAGCTTGCAAACGGGCTCTTGCCTGTAAACGGGGAAACGTCCCGGGACGCTGAGGCGGAAAAGACAGGCGCCCTATGAAAAAGATACCGTATTATCAAAGCAATATCATAGTGCTGGGCGTCTGCATCTTTTGCTGCGCCGTGAGCTATCAGCTCATAATGCCCTTCTTTCCCAAGCTGCTGGCGGAGCTGGGGGCGCCGAAAGGCGATATAAGCTATTGGACGGGGCTCATCTTCTCCTGCCAGTCCGCCGCTTTTATGGTGGCCGCGCCCCTCTGGGGCAAGGTGGGGGACACCTACGGCAGAAAGAAAATGATACTCCGGGCGGGCTTTGTGATAAGCCTTTCATATTTTGCCATGTTTTTGTGCAGGACCCCGGAGCAGCTGCTGGTCATCAGAGTGGTGAACGGCTTTTTTACCGGTTTTATCCCCGCTTCCATAACCCTCATCTCCACCAATACTCCGGAGGAAAAGGTGCTCCCCTACGTGGCGGCGGCGCAGATGCTCTCTGCCGCCGGCACTCTTGCGGGCCCCGCTGCGGGCGGTATCCTGGGAGCGCTGAACGGCTTTCAGTCGGTGGTGCTCATAGGCGCCGGAGCCGTTTTTCTGAGCACCGTGGCCGTGATATTTTTTGTGAAGGAGATAAACATGCCGCACCCGGAGGCTGCGGAAAAGACCTCACTGTGGCAGGATATAGCCCTTTCCTTCAGGAATCCGGTGATCAAACAGCTGGTCATCCTCAACTTTTTCCAGGGCATCTGCACCCAGGGCGTCATGCCCTTTATAATAATACACCTGGAGAACAGCGTTTCGGAATTTATGAGCGGCATACTGTATTCGCTGCCCGCCTCGGCCATGGTGTTCACTGCCCAGAGGTGGAGCAGGCTGGGCAAAAAATACAGCCAGTATATGATGCTGGTCGTCGGATATATAGGCTCCGGAGCCGCCATCCTTCTTTTGGCCAACGTGCATAACACTGTTCTTTTTGCCGTATTTATGTTTTTGTTCGGAGTCATGAATTCGGGCATCACCACCAACCTGACGGCAAAAACCGTGAGCAGCATAGAAGAAGACTTCCGGGGCAGGGCCCTTTCCATCCAGTCCACCTTTCAGACCCTGGGCAACGTCACCGCTCCGGTGACCGTGGGAGTGATAACCAAGACCCACGGGACGGCCTTTTCCTTCAGCATAGTTGGGGTCATAACCCTTTTGTGCGGAGCAGTGTTCTTTTGGGTGATAACGAGAAAGAAAAAAGGAGAATGATCTGTGGGGCGCCGCAGGTATGGGCTTCGGAAGGCCGCTGCTTTCCGCAGGCGCCGGTCCCGGGTATCCAAAAAAAACAGGTCTGCCGTTTTGGCAGACCTGACGTTTTTATTTGGAGCGTTTTTTCTCGGGCCGGGCAGAGGGCCTGAACTGGTCCCTGCGGGGTTCGGAGGGCCTTGAAGAAACAGAAGGCCTGGGCCTTGGTTCGGCGGGCTTTGCGCTCACGCCGGAAGGCCTGCCGGCGCTGCCCGGCTTTGCCGACGGCCGGGAGATGCCCGGTGCGGTCCCCGGCTTTTTGGAGCCGTCGGTCACGCTTGGGCGGTCCGGCCTCTCGCCGGGCCTGGCGGGCGCGTCTATAACGCCGGGGAGGTCCGGCCTGCCTGCGGGCTTTCCGGGGCCGTCTGTAACGCTTGGGCGGTCGGGCCTCTCGCCGGGCCTGCCGATAACGTCGGGAAGATCACCCGGAGGCATAGGCGGCCGCACGTCGGGGCGTTTGCCGGGGTCTATCACTTCCGGAAAACGATACTGTCCGGGAGGCAGCGGCGGACGCACTCCGGGATGCCCCGGTTTCTTTGAAGGAAAGACGTGTCGGGGATACCTTTGCCAGATCTCCGGGTGCCTGTAATAAAGGTAGGGATCGTAAAAGAAATAACTGCCGTCAAACAGCACCCAGTCGCGGTCGTTGCGCCACCAGCCGTTGTTTCTGTAAACTATACGGTTGTTGTAGTAATAGTCGTCGTTCCAGCCCTCGTTGACCAGCCAGCCTATCACGGCTCCGGCGATAAGAGCGGCAAGGATATCGTCGCTGCTTTTATAGCCGGTGGTGCGGCTTTCGGTATATTCCCGTCCGTCCGAGTTGAGATATATCACCGAGGGTATCTTTGTTACGTTGAATTCGGTGCAAAGGTTTCTGTAACGGGCCTTGTTGGCGGGGCCGGTGAGATCTATCTTCAGCCAGATCATATCCTCCATTGCCGCAACGAATTGCCCGTTGTCCAGCATATCGCGTTCCAGAAGACGGCAATCGTAATCGTCGTCGTCCGTGAACCAGAGGGCCACGGGCATATTGTCCGAAAGGGCCCTGTCAAGTGCGGATTCCGAGTATTTGACCACCTTCAGTTCGCCGCAGAAGGCGGCGGAGGCCAGAAGGGCAAATAACAGACTTATGCACAAAACGGTCAGTTTTTTCATAGCGCCATCTCCTTGCATTCTTAATCACTTATATATACTTATAAAGCCGGGATTTTGTTCCCTATTCGTCGTAAGGCTCGTCTTCGGGGTCGTCGCTGATCACCGGTATGGCGGGCAGGGTCTCTTCTCCCAGGACGCCGGCAGCCCACACCTTGAGCTGGGCCGTGTCGTCTCCCAGAAGCTCCGTGAGGCTTTCCCAGAAGTCGCAGGATATGTTTGAAAAAGAATATTCGTATATCAGCCTGCGGACTATGTCTATCTCCACCGGGTCGTCGCTGTCTTCCATATATATGGCGCCCAGGCCGTTGAGGGCGGTGTCCCAGCGGGTGGAGGGTTCGGCCTTCCGCAGCCTTTCCATAAACTCTTCCACGTAATCCAGGTAGGCGTCCGCCTTTTCCGCCAGGGTCTCGTTGGTTTTTTCATCCTTTTCTTCGAGATGGACGGGAACGCCGTTTTCCCTGGCGTCGGAAAAAGCCGTGTACCAGTATTCGAACACCGGCAGTATCACGAGGCGCTTTTCCATTTTCAGGAAATAGTCCTCAAGATCGCAGGCGGTATCGGTGTCGCTATCCTCTTCTATGATATCCAGCAGCTTCCCGGGGATATCCCGTTCCAGGCCGGCGTTCCACAGGTCGAAATCGCCGGAATCCATGTTTCTGCCCACGATCTGCCGTATGGGCTTTATGATCTCCCGCACGTAAACGTCTTCGCATTCCAGCTCGTCGCAGAAATCCTCCGCCAGATCAGTGGAAAGCAGCTTGACTGTTTTTATCCATATGGGTTTTTGGTTTTTCAGCATTTTTTGCTCCGGAAGTTACAGCAATAATTATATTACTTCTGTATTAAGTATATATCATGTCGCGTTTTTTGTCAAATAAACCGTTGACACCCGCCGGCCCCGCTGGTATAATATTATTGTTGAAGCGTCAACAAAACCGCTTGAAACGCCAACATAAAAACAAGGAGAACATATCATGAAGAACAATGCAAAGGAATATATGGCTTTCGATGCGCTGAAAGGGCTCCGGGAAGTCATAAAACAAAAAGAAAAATGCGTATTGAAAAAAAACAGCGTCGTTTTTGACAGCGAGGCGGACCTTAAGGAAAAGCTGGTGCTGCTGGTGCCGGGGAGCAGAGCCACCGTGGTTTACTATTGGGAGGGGGAGTTCGTGTCTGTGACGGGCAGGGTGTCCTGGATATCCTACGGCATGCAGCGGCTGAGAGTGGGGCACCGGGAGCTGCGCTTCGGCGATATAGTGAACATAAAGGATGCTCCGCCGGCGGAATTTTAGCGTCCGGAGTCTGCGCCGGATAACTAAATTTATTTATTTGCCGTTTTATGCTATAATATTAGTGGGAATACCGAAAGGGGCGTGTTATGGACGGAATAAAGAATTACATTTTTGATATGGACGGCGTTCTGGTGCTGGGCTCCACGCCTATCCCGGGCGTCAGGGAGCTCATAGGCCGTATGGTGGAAGAGAAAACCAATTTTGCCATACTTACCAACAATCCGTTTTACACTCCCAAGGATCTGCAGTTCAGGCTTGCCCACGTGGGGCTGGAGGTGCCGGAGGAAAGGATATATACCTCGGCCATGGCTACCGCGTCGTTTCTTACCAGCCAGCGGCCGGGGGGATCCGCCTATGTGATAGGCGAATCGGGCCTTACCACGGCCATACACAACGCCGGGTTTGCCATAACGCAGTACAACCCCGATTACGTGGTTTTGGGGGAGACTACCAATCTGAGCTTTCAGAACATTTCCACGGCCTGTACCCTTATAGAAAAAGGGGCCAGGTTCATATGCACGAATCCCGACACCGTGGGGCCCGTGGAGGGCGGGGTGGTGCCGGCGGCCGGTTCTCTGGCGGCGCTGATATCGAAAACCACCGGGGTGGAGCCGTATTTCATAGGCAAGCCCAACCCTCTTATGATGCGTTCGGTTTTGAGATATATGAACGCCCACTCCGAGGAGACCGCCATGATCGGCGACCAGATGGACACCGACATCAAGGCGGGGATGGAGGCCGGTATGCGCACCGTGCTGGTGCTTTCGGGGATCATGGATCTGAAAGCCGTGGAAAAATATCCCTTCCGGCCCGACATCATCGTGAACAGCATAACAGAACTGGATATATAGACAAGAGGCAGAAACAATGAGTTATTTCAACATCACCTATTTCTCGAAGGCGCTGGGGAAAACCTGTCAGATGCTGGTTTTCAAGCCCGACAGCAAAAAGCCCTTCCCGGCGGTGTATCAGCTTCACGGACATTCCGACGACTACACCCAGTGGGCGCGCTTCACTTCCCTGGAGCAGTATGCGGTGGACAGGCAGATAATGATAGTTATGCCCGACGGCGGCCGGGGCTATTATACCAACAGCGTCAACGAAGAGAATTACGAGGACCATATCATCGAAACGGTAAGGTTCATCGACGACACCTTCGACACCATAAAGGACAGGTCGCAGAGGGGTATCGGCGGCCTGAGCATGGGGGGCTACGGAGCCCTGAAGCTGGGTATGAAATACTGCGACATATT
This sequence comes from Abditibacteriota bacterium, assembly GCA_017959625.1. Taxonomy (GTDB): domain Bacteria; phylum Armatimonadota; class UBA5829; order UBA5829; family UBA5829; genus RGIG7931. The sequence goes on from JAGDAG010000055.1 coordinate 11,576, forward strand.
CTCGTCGGTGGCCGCCCATTCCTCGGTGATCACGCCGGAGGAACGCTGCGGCGCCTCGCCTTTCTGGGATAATATATTCGCAAACGAAAAGCCGGAAAACTCCCTGAGGAACCTGGCGAAAAAAAACGGGAGCAAAATAAAGTTCCGGTTCGACTGCGGCACCGAGGATTCGCTTTTCCCGGACAACAAAAAGTTTCACGAATTTCTTTGCGAAAACAAAATAGAGCATATTTTTGAAGAATTCCCCGGCACTCACAACTGGGGATACTGGCGGGAGCACGTCGGCGCCGCCATAGAGTTTCATGCGAAAAATTTCGGCCTGGAATAAAATGCCGGGCCGGCGGTATCCGGAGAGTAAAAAATGAGTTTCGAGTATTCGATTACGGCAGCGCTGTGGGTCATTGCGTCCCTTTGGCTGATCTCGGTGATATGCGTCGTTATCGGCGTCCTGTACGTGGTGAAGTTCCTGCAGGATGCCATGGTGCTTTTCCGCAAGATCGAGCATACCATCGACGATCTGCGCGTCCGGCTGGGGCCGGTGCTGGAGGATTCCCGCAAGACCCTTGAAGACGTCCGGAAAACTACCCTCAAGGTAAACGAGATCTCGACAAAGGTCGACGGTATCCTGAATTCCATATCGTCCGCGGCGGCGGCCGCGCGGTTTGTTACGGGTATCATTCCCGTCAAGGGCAAAAGCCTTCTGGGCGGGATTTTGAACGGAATAGGTTTATTCAAACTTTTTTCAAACGGAGGAAAAAACAAAAATGAGTGACGAAAAAAATAACGGTATCATTTTTCTTGCCGGCGTAGGTATCGGCGCGCTGATAGGCGCCGCGGTGGCCCTGCTCACCGCTCCTCAAAGCGGAAAAGAGACCAGAGAAGATCTGATGGCTTTTGCCGCAGAGTCCAAGGACAAGGCCCAGGAGCTTGCAGCCGCAGCGGCGGAGAAGGCTCAGGAATACGCTTCCATAGCGGAAGAATACGCCGCTATAGCAAAGGAAAGAAGCGCGGAAGCCATAGAATCGGGCAAAAAGTTTATCGCCAACGCCAAAGCAGGGCTGAAGGCGGATGCTGCCGACGGCGCAGAGCCGGTATCGGCTGTCAACGAAGAAATGGCCGAGGCAGAAACAGAAGCGTAAATGCACGAAATGACTGTAGCCGCAGGCATTTTGTCTGCGGCTCTCGGTGCATCTCGGGGCAAAAAGATCCGGACGGTGGCCCTGGTGGTGGGAGAACTTGCCGGCATCGAGGAGGAATGCCTCGGGCTGTGCTGGGAGGCCGTGTCGGAGGACACGCTTTGCAGTGACTCACGGCTGGATATACGCTACGTGCCGGCGGAGCTTGTCTGCAGGGACTGCGGCAGAAAATTTCCCCTGCGGGAAAACCGTATGCTGCTGTGCCCTTTCTGCGGCGGCGAAGCCCGTCTTGCAAACAGGGCCGACGAACTGTATATCGCTTCTGTGGAAACATATGACAAAACAAATACTTAAAAAGGATATCCTGGGGGAGAACACCCTGCGGGCAGAAGAGAACCGGCGTATGTTTGCGGACGCCGGGCTTTTTGTGGTCAACGTATGCGGAGGCCCCGGCGCCGGAAAGACCACCCTCATCTCATCTCTTTGCTCTTTGCTGGGGCCCGCTGTTCCCGTGGGAGTGGTGGAAGGCGACGTTGCTTTGGATATAGATACGGAGCGGCTCCGCGACGCGGGGATAAAAGCCGTTCAGATAAACACCATGGGCGGCTGCCACCTGACGGCGCTCCAGGTCTGCCGGGGGGTCTCTGATCTCGGCATGGAAAACGGCATAGTGTTCATAGAGAATATCGGCAACCTTGTGTGCCCCGCTTCCTTTGACCTCGGCGAGGCGTGCCGCATAGTGGTCACCGGTGTGCCCGAGGGGGCCGACAAGCCCTATAAATATATAACCATGTTCCGGTCGGCCCATATAGCAGTGCTCAGCAAAAACGACCTTTCCGGGGCTTTCGGCTTTGATACGGAGTATTTTGAAAGAGGCCTCAGGGCTGTGATGCCCGTCTGTGAATGGTATAAGACCTCCCGTGACGCCGCTACGGCGAAGCCCCTTGCCGACAGGCTGCTGGGGGCAAGAGCAGAATGGTCCGCCGGAGAATAATACTTTCCGGCATAGTCCAGGGCGTGGGCTTCCGTCCCTTTGTCTGGCGGACTGCCGACGAAATGAAGCTGACCGGTTTCGTATGCAATACCGGAGCAAGCCTTCTCGCCGAGGTCCAGGGCGAAGAAAAAGAGACGGAACGCTTTCTCCGCAGGCTTCTTGCCGAAGCGCCGGCAAACTCCCGGGTGGAGGAGATGACCGTTTACGAAGCGCCCGTCCGCGCCGAGACCGGCTTCCGCATCCTGAAATCCCGGTCCGGCGGACAGCAGCTGGATCTTTCCCCCGATCTGGCTATGTGCGACGCCTGCAGAAGAGAGCTTACCGATCCCTCCTGCCGCCGTTTCGGCCACCCCTTTATAAGCTGCACGGCCTGCGGCCCGAGGTTTTCCATCGCCGCGGCTATCCCGTACGACAGGGAAAACACCTCCATGAAGGCTTTTGATATGTGTTGCGAATGCAAAAGGGAATACACCTCCCCCGCAGACAGAAGATATCACGCCCAGCCCGTTTCCTGCCTTTCCTGCGGGCCGGTTTTGACCCTGTCCGAAACGGACTTAAAAAACCTTTCCGCCATAGAGAAAGCCAGAGAGCTGATCCTCGGCGGCGGGATCGTGGCGGCCAAGGGGATCGGCGGATTCCATTTTATCTGCGACGCCCGCAGCGAAGCAGCAGTCAAAAGGCTGCGGAAAATCAAAAACAGAGAACACAAGCCTCTTGCCGTAATGGCCCGTATGGAAACCGTCCCCGGGTTTGCCGCCGTTTCCGAAAGCGAAAGGCAGCTTCTTTCTTCACCTGCGGCCCCTATATGCCTGTTAAAAAAAGGGCCGGATTATTTTCTGGCGCCTTCGGTCTCTTTCGATACCGGCTATATCGGGGTCATGCTCCCTTATACTCCGCTCCACTATCTTCTCGTTAGAGAGGGGGACGTATTCGTGGCTACCAGCGGAAATTTTTCCGGAGAGCCTATCTGTTATTCGGACGAAGACGCCGAAACTTCGCTGGGGCCGGCTGCCGACGGGCTGCTGACCCACGGACGCAGGATAATGATGCCCTGCGACGACAGCGTGGCCGGGATAACAAAGGCGGGGCTGCAGGTCCTGAGGCGCTCCAGAGGCTACGTGCCGGAAAGCGTCACAGTGTTCGTAAAGGGCAAAAAGCCTGCGGATATCCTTGCCGCCGGCTCCGATCTGAAAAACACCATATGCCTGAAGGCCGGCAGCAGATATATACTGAGCCAGCATATCGGCGATCTGATGAACCCAAAAAACTACGATCTGTTCCTGCGGACCATCAAAAGGTTCGGGGCCCTTTTCGGGCGGGAGCCGGAGACTTTTTGCTGCGATCTGCATCCGGATTATCTCTCCTCCGGTTACGCCGCCGGTTTCGGGAAGGTGATAAAGGTGCAGCACCATGCCGCCCATATCGCGGCGGTCATGGCGGAACACGGCCTTGAAGGGCCCGTGATAGGCGTCGCTTTTGACGGTACCGGCTACGGTACCGACGGCTCTGACTGGGGCGGCGAGTTCTTTGCCGGGATGCCCCATCGTTTCCGGCGGCTCTATCATCTGGAAACGGTCATGCTCCAGGGAGGCGACAGGGCGTCGGAGGAGCCGGAAAGAAGCTTTGTTTCGTATATGCTCCATTGCGGCGAAGATACGGCGTGCGATCCGCTTTTGAAGGAAGCCCTGGTCAAAGGGATAAACGTATGCCCCTCGTCCTCCTGCGGCAGGCTGTTCGATGCGGCGGCGTGGGCCTGCGGTATCCGCTGCCCTCAGACCTACGAAGCCAGAGGCAGTATCATTTTCGAAGCTATGGCAGAGCCTTGCGACAGCTTTTGGCCCGTGGAGATAAAAAACGGCGAAGTCCTTACTGCGGGGCTGGTGCCCGCCGTAGCAAGGGCGCTGGCGGAAGGGGCCGCCCCCGGGGAATGCGCCTCCCGGTTCCACCGCTCCCTGGCTGAAGCGGTGCTCGGGACGTGCATCAGGATAAGGGAGGAAACGGGGCTGGGCGCCGTTTGCCTTTCCGGTGGCGTGTTCCAGAACAGGCTGCTTTCGGATACGTGCTTCGGGCTTTTGGAAAACCGGGGCTTTGAGGTTTATACCGGAAACCGGATACCGGTGAACGACGGCGGGCTGGCTCTCGGGCAGGCTTACATAGGCCAGCTGCTTTATGAGGAGGACGATTGATATGTGCGTTGCGTATCCTTTGAAGGTCACAGAGGTAAACGGCAGAAGCGCCGTGGGAGAAGCCGGGGGGCTGAAGGTGGGTTTTGACTGCGGGCTTTGCCCCGGAGTGAAGCCGGGGGATTACGTCCTTGTCCACGCAGGCTGCGCCATAGAGATCCTGGATCCCGGGGAAGCAAGGGAGACCCTTCTCCTTTTTGACGAGCTGAAGGAGGCTCTGGAGGATGGATAAAAAAAGGCTTCTCTCGAAGATAAGCCGCTATGACGGAAAGCCCCTCACCCTGATGGAGGTGTGCGGCAGCCACACCGCGGCCGTGTTCAGGACGGGCATAAGAAACATACTTCCCCCAAGCGTGCGGCTCATCAGCGGCCCCGGCTGCCCGGTGTGCGTGGCCGACGATGCCTTTATAAGCAGAGCGGCGGCCCTGGAGGGGAGGGCCAGGCTCATATCCTTCGGCGATATGGCAAGGACGGTGGGGCGTTTGCGCCCGGGGACCCGTGTGGAAACTGCGGCTTCTCCCACAGACGCCGTTATGAGGGCAAAGGCTGCTCCCGCAGAAGACGTGGTGTTTTTGAGCGTGGGCTTTGAGACCACCAATCCGGTCTGCGCCCTTTCGGTCCTCAGAGCAAGAGAGGAGAACGTAAAAAACTTTTTTCTTCTTACCTGCAACAAAACCATGCCTCCCATAATGGAGTATCTGGCAAAAGCGTATCCGGATACCGACGGTTATCTGCTGCCGGGCCACGTTTGCGCGGTAAGCGGCACCGGCTTTTATAAAGAGTTTTGCAAAAAATATAACGTCAAAGGCTGCGTGGCGGGCTTTGACAGCCTCCAGCTTTCGGCGGCGCTTTATCTGCTTATGTACGGAAAAACGCTGTTTTCCAACGTGTATTCCTACGTGAAGGAGGAGGGGAGCCCCTCAGCCGAAGCGGCGGTCCGGGAGGTGTTCGAGCCCTGTCCGGCGGTGATAAGGGGGATCGGCGAGATCCCGGGGGCCGGCCTGCGGCTGAAAAAGGAGTTTGCCGCATTTGACGTCTCCTGCCGGTTCGGGCTGCCGGAAGTTTTCCCGCCGCAGGACGCCGGCTGCCGCTGCGGAGACGTTATCTGCGGCCGTATCGAGCCGCCGGAGTGTCCTCTTTACGGAGTTTCGTGCCGTCCCGAAACGCCCTGCGGCCCCTGTATGATCTCTTCCGAAGGGACGTGCTTTGCTTATTTCGGCGGCTGCGAAAGGAGAAGTGTATGAATACCATAACCCTGTCCGAGGGAGCCGGCGGAAGGGCTTCCCGGGAACTCGAAGAAAGCTTTATATTTCCCCTGCTGGGAGGCTCCGGCGTCAACGGCAACGACGCCTCGGTGCTGTTTTCCGGCAGGATAGCCGTAAGCACCGATTCCTTTGTGGTGTCTCCGCTGTTTTTTCCGGAAAAAAGCATAGGTGCCCTGGCTGCCGCCGGAAGCATCAACGACGTGCTCACCTGCGGAGCGGCGCCGCGATATCTCACCTGTTCACTGATAATCGAAGAAGGCTTTTCAAAGGACTCCCTGAAAAGGATACTTGCCGACCTCCGCAGCGAAGCGGACAGGGCCGGCGTGACGGTGGCCGCCGGCGATACCAAGGTGGTGCCCCGGGGGCAGTGCGACGGACTTTATATCAATACTGCCTGTATCGGCCTTTTGGAACGGGAGCCCCTTTCGCCGCAAAACATCTCCCCCGGCGACGCGATCATAGTTACCGGATATCTGGGAGAGCATGAAAGCGCCCTTATCATCGGCAGAAACGGCCTTGACGTGAAGGGCATAGTTTCCGACTGCGCCGGCCTTTCCGGGCTCATTC
>JAGDAG010000056.1 GCA_017959625.1 Abditibacteriota bacterium
CGGCGGAGGTTCAGGCTTTTTTCTTATGCAGAGCAGTTGCGGGGTTTCAGCTTTGCTGTTGCGTGTCATCCCGGCGCCGTTTTGCCAACGGCAAGGCGAACCGGTAAGAGATCTCCATGTCAAAGATGACGCCGCGGGGGTTTGACTCCCGGCCCGAAATACTCTATAATGAAACTAATACGATTCTTGCAACAAGGAGCCTTTATGAAAACCATGCTTATTTTGTCGGCGTTATCGATCCTTCTTGCGGCGGCCCTGCCCGCCGCCTGCGCCCCCAACGCGGCCGGCGTCCGCCCCGGCAAAAAGACTGTGAAAAACACCCTTGCGGACAAGGCTATAGACCTGGCCAATATAGACAGCTTTGCCTTTACCAACGTTTCCATAGTCAAAAAGCCCGTGAAGGGCATAGTCCTTTCCTTTCACGGCCTGGGCTATAACGGCATGATCGGCGAACAGAACGACTATACCCGGAGCCTGGCGGAAAAGGGTATAATATACATATTCCCCTACTACGGACCCTGGAGCTGGATGAACCTCTCCGGAGTGCGCTTCACCGACGCCCTGGTGGAGGCCGTGTTCAAGGGCTTTTCCCTGCCCGATAAAACCCCCATAGTGTCCACGGGGGGCAGCATGGGCGGCCTCTCCTCCCTGGTATATCCCGTTTACGCCCGCAGGACCCCGGCGGCGGTGGCGGCGGACAGCCCGGTCTGCGATCTGGTGTATCATTTTTCCGAACGGCCGGACCTGCCCCGCACCCTGGTGGCGGCTTTTGCGGATTACGACTGCTCTCTCGACGAGGCTCTCCGCTCGGCTTCGCCCCTGCACCTGGTAAAGAAGATGCCTAAGATCAAATACTACATAGTCCACGGCGACAAGGATACCGCCGTCAACAAAAAGGCCCACCCGGACAGGCTGGTGCCGGAAATGAAAAAGGCGGAGCTGGACGTGACCTATATAGAGGTCCCCGGCATGGAGCACTGCAACATGGGCGCCGCCGCGGCGGAGGGCTATTACGGCTTTATCGAAGGGATAATACTGAAATGAACCCTTTCCCGGCGTTTGACTAAGCGCCGAAAATGCTTTATAATGTAATTAATACGATTCTTGTAAAAAGGAGTATTTAATGAAGGTCATGCTATTATTATCGCTTGCGCTCTTTTTTCTGCTGAGCCTGACGGCCTGCGCCGTGGACAGGGGCGACCCCAAACAGAAAAACGAGACCACCACTTTTCAGGAAAACACCCAGTATCAGGATACCATAGACATCAAGACCGACGTGGTCATGGTCTACGGCATAGGCGGCTGCGAAGAACGCATCGCCAAATGGAAGCAGCGGGGCTACATCACCCACCTTATGACCGGCGTTGCCTGGGGCGGCTACCAGGACTTTCTCTTCGGGGAATGGGACGGAGTGAACCATGAAGACTGCGGCCAGGTGGACATGAACGGCAACGAGATCAACCACGGCCCCACGGTGCCCTATATGGTGCCGGTACGGTCTTACGGAAAATATCTTTCCGAAGGAGTGAAAAAGGCCATAGACGCGGGGGCGGACGCCATATTCCTGGAAGAGCCGGAATTCTGGGCCAGAGCGGGCTACAGCGAGGCCTTCAAGCGGGAATGGCAGGACTACTACAACGAGCCCTGGCAGGCCCAGCACACCACTCCCGACGCCCAGTACCGTTCCAGCAAGCTGAAATACTATCTGTACCGCAGGGAGCTCACGGAGATATTCAACTTCGTGCGGGAATACAGCAAGGTGATCGGCAGGGACATAAAGTGCTACGTGCCCACCCACTCCATGGTCAACTACGCCTGGTGGAAGATAGTGTCCCCCGAGGCCTCCCTGGTGCAGATAGACGGCTGCGACGGCTACATCGGCCAGGTGTGGACCGGCACCAGCCGCACTGCCAACAACTATCAGGGCGTGCAAAAGGAGCGCACCTTTGAAAGCGCTTTCTGCGAATACGGCGTGCTGAACAATCTGGTCCGCTCCACGGGCAAGCGCATGTATTACCTCAACGACCCGGTGGAGGACAACGGCAGCTACTGCTGGGACGACTACAAGATGAACTACGAGTCCACCCTGACGGCCTCCCTGCTGTGGACCGACGTGTATCACTATGAGGTGATGCCCTGGGCCAGCAGAGTGTTCAACGGCAAATATCCCGCCCGGAACCTGAGGGACCTGGGCCCCGACGAGGACCCCAACTCCATCCCCAGAGAGTCCATCCCGGACCACTATTCCTCCGAGCTGATGGCCATCTGCATGGAGCTCAATCACATGAACCAAAAGCGCATCAAGTGGGACTGCGGCACCCTGCAGCAGGGCGTGCTGGTCAGCGACACCATGATGTTCCAGAGGATGGATCCCACTC
>JAGDAG010000057.1 GCA_017959625.1 Abditibacteriota bacterium
CGTGGGTGCAGTAGAAGGTGGAGGGGACCCAGTTGCGCCAGTGGCCCCTCTCGCCGTAGGTGAGAAGGTGCCAGTCGGGCCCGCAGTCGTGGACGTATTCCCCCTCGCCGTGGAGGAACTCGCCTATATCCCCACGGCGGTACAGCCTGCGCATCTCCCACGTGGCCGGGAAATACGAACAGTTTTCGGCGTAGGTATAAACTTTGCCCGACTCCTCCACCGCTTCTATGAGCTCCACGGCCTCCGCCATGTTCTGCATGCACAGCACTTCGCTGGTGACGTGCCTGCCGGACCTGAGGCACCTCACCGCATAGGGCGCGTGCTCCGTGGCGTAGTTGGCAATGACCACGGCGTCCATGTCGTGCTCCAGAAACTTGTCAAAGTCCTCATAAAGAGTCACCTTTTCCCCGTATTTTTCCGCAAGAAGCCGGCAGTTTTCCAGGGCGGGCCTGTATTTGTCGCAGATGGCCACCAGCTCGGCGTCGGGATGCATGCTCATGACGCCCACCATGGTGGAGCCCCGGCCGGCGCCGAAAACTCCGATCCTGATCTTATTGCTCATGCTGTTCTCCTTGGGCTGTAATGATTTTTTCGGGCGATAAACCGTTTGCCGGGTATTTACGGTCATTTCAGATAGCCCTGTTTTTTTGCCTGGCGCATCAGGTCGAAAAGCTCGTCCTGGGTGACGGGAACGTAGCCGTCCCCCAGTTCTTTGCAGCAGGCAAGCACGGTCTCCGGCCCCCCGAACCAGTTTATCACAGCGGCGTGGACGAAGGCGGGACGCATACGGGGCGTGTTCTGCCTGATGAGCTCCGCCTGAGCCCGTCCGGGGACGTCTTTTTCCCCGGGGACTCCGGGAGAAGTATAGACCGCTCTTGCCACCGGGGTGCCGTTGGCAACGAAATATGCGGTCTTGTCCAGGGACACTCCTATGGAAGGGCCGTAATCCCCCAGGATGCCCGTCAGCCACGGCAGGACTTTTGCCCAGCGGTCAAAATCCCCCCGGGTGAGAGGCACGTTGCTGGTGTCTCCGAACTGCACCGTGGTGAGCCCTGCTTTTTTCATATATCTGCCGGAAAGGCGGATATATTCGTCGAACAGCTTTTCGCTGTCGCCGCAGACGTCCTTTCCGTAAAGGGGAGGGGTCACCAGCCCAACGCCGGGGAAGCAGATAAAGCCGTCGGAGGGAGTGGCCGTTTCCAGATAGTATTCCACTATATCCGGTATAAGCTCGGCAGCCACCGGGTTCAGGGTCCACCCCAGGGGCACCTTTCCCCTGGCGGGGCTCTGCCACCACTGTTTTCCTATAAGGGCCGTTTCCACGTATTGTATGTTGTCGCCGTCGGAAATGTTGAAGCACACGTACACCTTGGAAGGGTCGAGAACGAGCTTCCGGGGGGTGTTCACGGGTTTTTCCGGTTTATGGAAGGCAAGCCCGGAGTGGAAGGAAAGGTTCGGCGCTCCCGCCGTCACTATAAAATATTTGCCCTTCAGGCTGCACACCCTCTGCAGATTCGGCTCGTTCAGCAGCCCCGCGGGCCGCTCGGAGTAGCCGCCCCAGCAGCCCATCACCGGAGAGTTGGGTTCCACGTCGTCGATGAAATCGTAGCACATATCCCTTTCCAGCAGGCTCATCTCCGCCCCTATCCATATGGGCAGTATCTTATGCAGCACCAGATAATCCCGAAGGGCCATGTGCAGGGGATGTATGTGGGCAAGAGCCTTTTTATTGGCGTCCTGCCACATTTCCCTGCGCACCCAGTCCATGGCGGAAAGGGCGGTGAGATATTTGCCGGTGGTATCCTCGACTATCTTCAGGCCGAGCCTTCTGTTGAGGGCCGGCGTCACCGGGATAAGGTTTTTTTCGGCGCAGTAAAGGGTGAGGGCGTTCAGCTTGTAGTAATGCACCGGGTCGCTGCCCAGATTATCGTCGTAAAGCACCGCGCCATTATAGCAGCGGGAATATTTTTCATAAAGGCTGACGGGATCCTCCACCCTGTTGAAGGAGTAGCCCTTTTTTTCCAGGTTCTCCACCCACAGAGGCAGATACTCCGGGGAGTGCCAGCTTGTGTTCTGGATGATATATATCTGCCCTCCCTCCCGGGCGGCAAGCCCCTGCAGCACGGTGAGGGCGAACCGGAATTCGTCGTCGGAATATTCGTTGTCCACCAGGTTCACCAGATCCGCCTGCATTTTGGGGGCCGGCGTCACCGGGAAGACCCTGTCCCTTCTGGCTGCGGCCTTTTCCGTAAAGGCGTAAGCGGCGGAACAGAGGGCGCATATCGCAAGTATAACAATAACAGTTTTCAGCATAAAATCCTCCGGCATCTTTCTTCCAAAAAAGTATATCACACAACCCCGGGCCGGTTCGCTCCAAAACAGGCCTTTTTTCGTTTTTTTCCGAAAAAAAAAACCGCCCTCCCGCCGGGGCGCAAGGCTTCCGGAAAAACGAATAGCATACGTTTATGCGCAGCAGAGGCAAAATTTGCGGTATTCAACGTTTTTTATGCGGTTTTCAACGTTTTTCAAAAAAATAGCAACAAACCGCGAAAAATGTGGTATCATATAACTGTAATATTTTTATAAGGAGAAAGCAATGAAAAAAGGCTTTACGCTTATCGAACTCTTGGTCGTGATCGCGATCATTGCCATTCTTGCCGCTATCCTCTTCCCTGTGTTCGCCCAGGCGAGAGAAAAGGCAAGACAGACACAGTGCCTTTCCAACTTCAGGCAGATCGGCACCGCATTCCAGATGTATGCTTCGGACTGGGATGAATATCTTCCTTCGTCCTACGCTGCCATGTATCCCCATTTCAGTAGCATCATGCCCCCCAGGGATCACGGCACCACCAACGCATACGGCTTCGTGGCCCAGATGGCCGGATACGCTTGCCACTATCTGATGACAGTGGGTCAGCTGTATCCCTACGTGAAGAACTACAACCTGTTCTTCTGCCCCTCCGACACCCGCAAGGCGTCCAACCTGGGCAAGGGTATCGACGACTCCACCACCACTCTGTTCAGACACTGCATGTGGTGGGACACCTATCACACCGACGTAAGCACGGGTATGTTCGCTATGCCCAGCCAGTTCATCATCGCTCATGAGGGCTGGTGGTTCTACCACGTTGGCAAGAAGGCCGGCGCCGGCACCTTCTCCAAGAACGGTGTTGTGCCTATCGTCAACGTCTGCTACGCCGACGGCCATGCCAAGAGCTGGAAGGTCGAACGCCAGACAGATGCCGGCAACGGTCAGATCAACTACGATATGAACTGGCCCAACGGCGTTGTCGAAGGCTTCCAGTGGGATGACTGGTGGACCCGGACCTTCGCCGAGACTGCCTACGACTTCAACTAGGACTATCGAAAAAAAGCGGCTTCGGCCGCTTTTTTTTGCCATACTTTCGAAAGGAGCATTTTATGAAAAGATACGTTTTTGCCTTTATCCTGCTTGTTTTTGCCGCCCCGCTTTTTGCGGCGGAGGCCGCTCTTGAAAACGGCAGGGTGATCCTTAAAAACCGGAACGCGCGCATAGTGCTGGACGCCCGCACGGCGGCTCTCGTCCCCGGTGAGAACGGCGCACTGCGGGGCCCGTGGTTCGACGTCACCCTGGAGGACAGAAAAGGGCTGGAGCCCTGGGAATACCACAAAGAAGGCCCGGCGTATCATTTCGACGGCTCCTTCCGTGGAACGAAAGGCGGCAAGACCTATATACTTCCCGACGCCGCGCCGGAGGTTGCCCTTTCGGACAAGGGAGGGGACGCCCGGGCGGATTTCGGGTTCCGGCTCATGGGCATGCTCGTCACCTGCCGCGTCCGCCTGGACGATGACGCCCCGGGAGGCTGTTACTCTGTCGAGGCCAAAAGCCTGACGGGGGAAGGCCTTGCGGACGTGATAGACCTTACTCTCAGCGGCATGGAGGTGCCCGGAGGTTGGTTTTTGTATCCCGAGATCCTGGGCTGCCGCATAAATCCCGGCGCGTTCAAACCCGGAGAGGTGAAGGAAGGCCCCTATCCCGGCTACATGTATATGCAGTGGATGGATTTTTACAATAAAGACCTGGGCGTTTATATGGGCTCGGAGGACGACTACGGCTATATCAAAAAAATGTACGTGGGCAAAAACTCCGAAGGAGAAGCCTGTATGGGCTTTTCCTTTACCGGCTGCTGGGTGACGGAAAAGAACGATTCCTTTGCCACCCCCTCCATATACGTAGTCTGCCACGAAGGCGACTGGAAAAAGGGAGCGGACATCTACCGTCCCTGGATACGGAAGGTCATCGGCCCTCTCAATACTCCCAAAAAAATACTTGAGATGCCCACGTCCCTGTGCTGGCTGGAGCACGAAGGCGGCTATTCGGACCTGGTAAAAACCTTTGAGATGATACAGGCGTCCCCTGTCCACGCCGCCTTTATAACCAAGGCCGTGTGCCTGTCCGTACCCGAAGGCTGGGACGGCATCCTGGGGGGCAGCCTGGACTACAAGAGGTCCTTTGCCCGCATCAAAGAGCTGGGAGGCTCCGCCGCCCTGTTCACCTTTGACCGGGCCACCCTTATGGGCACCGCCAACTTTGCGGATTACGTTCAGGACTGGGCCAACAAAAAGCGCAGCGGCGCCTGGGAGACCGCCTTCAACGACATGATGCCCGCCCCCTTCTCCCCCACCTTCCGGGAGCAGCGCGTGGACGAAGCGGTGCGCTGGGTGCGGGACTTCGGGCTGGACGAGCTCCACTACGACACCGAGGGCTCCTCTGCGGATTCCCCCACGGTGAGCACCGGCATGGCGGGAGGCCCCTGCTACCGCTCGGACATCGGAGCGCGGCCCAACGAGACGCCCCACTACTTCAAGCTCCTCTACAAGGAGACGGTGGAAGCCTGCCGCAAATACAATCCGGAGTTCACCCTGCGGGCGGAGCACTGCGCCGACTTTTTCTATCCCGAGTTTTCCTCCTCTTCGGCGCACCAGTATCCCGCTCTTTACGCCGAGATGCGGAAATACAAGGCCGGCCGTGACTACTATCTTATGCCGGAGGTGTTCCGCTACACCCTGCCCGAGTTCGCCCAGGTGCAGATGCCGGCCACGTCCAACTCCGAATACTGGATGTATATGGGAGGCATGGGCTACGGCTTCCACGGCGGCGGGCCCAGCTGGCAGTTCGACCCCTTTGTAAGGGACAACTACAACGGCTCTCTCAAAAACCGCTACGATTATTACGACAGGGATTGGCGCCTGTATTGGGACTGGCGCGTGGGCTTTGCCGAAGCCTCCCTGGAGGGCGAAACGGACCCGGAGGTGTATTTTGACGCCGGAAACGGCAAAAAGTACGCCGGCTTCGAGGCCCCTGTGACCGCCATCACCTGCAAAGGCAGGGGAAGAGAGATCACCTGCGCGGAGGCCAGAGATACCTCCATCATGAGCCGGCAGGGCAACGGCATGGAATACCGCCGGGAGCTGGGCTCCGGGGATCAACGGGGCCCCTTCACTCTGGACTTTCCCGTCACCCTTTCGGCGCCGTCCTTTATGCTGCACACCCTTGAGGGCTCGTATCCCGTGAAGCCCGCCGTCAAAAACGGCAGAGGCGCCCTGGAGCTCACGGGCCCCGGCTGCTTTGTGATAGAAGCCTGGGAGGGCCCCCATCTGGCCCTGGAGCTGCCGGAGGACCAGGTCATCGCCGGAAGCGAGTTTGACCTCACCCTCCGCTTCGACGCCCCCCGGGAGGGCTCGGTGATCGTGACCCTGCCCGCGGGCTGGGAGCAGCCGGCCCCCGTAAAGGTGGCAAAGGGAACGGCGGCAAAGACTCTGCGGATAAAGGCGCCCGCAGGCATATTCGGCAAAAGCTATCCCGTGAAAGCGGTCTATACCGCCGGCAGGGACAAATGCACCGCCGCCGGCCATATTTCCGTGGCGGAGCCCTTCAGCGTGGTCTTCGGCATGCCCGAAAAAGCAGACAGCGGCGTGGTGCGGCAAAACGCGCCGGCCCCTTTCCGCATCAGGATAGCCAACAATACTCCCCGCAGGGCGGAGCTTGAGGTGTCGGTGACAGGCGGCTGCGCCAAAATGGCGCCCCAAAAGATAGTCCTGGAAGGCATCGGCCGGGCGGAGCTCATCTCCCCGGACAGCGCCTTCCACAGATGGGCGGCCCCCGGAGAGGACGACGATCCCCCGCTGCCGGCCAACGCGTGGGAAGCGGAAACGGAGTTCACTCTTACCGCTCCCTCCGCGGAGCCCTGCGTCGTGAAGGTGACGGAGGGCGGCAGGACCGTCTTTGAGGAGACCGTGTTCCCGGACGTGGCGGTGATGGACCTTTCCGGCTCCTGGAAGATGTTCGATATCCCCAACCACAAAGCGTCGAACAACGGCCTGTGGGGGCACAACTATCTGGACACCTGGTACGCCCAGGACGAAGCCTGGGACGGCGGCTGGGAGGATATAGAGGCCCCCCGGGACCCCGAGGAAAAGACCAAAGCCGACTACACGGTGTTCCGAAAACGCGTGCTCATCCCCGCCGACTGGCAGGGCGAGGATCTGTATTTCCACGTTGACAAGCTGGGGCAGCCCTGGGACGGCGGCACCCTGAATCTGGTTTACGTCAACGGCTACCCCTGCGGACGCCTGCACTTCCGGGGCGAGGTGAAGATCAGCCCCTTTGTGAAATACGGCGCTTATAACACCATCACCGTATTCTCCCACTGCAACAAGTGCTTCAAGGGCCCTTCGCTGACGGTGCGCCGGGTCCGGAAGCCCGAACGCTTTGCAGAGGCGGAAAGCAGCGTGCCCGACGGCCTCTTCGCCCTGGTGGGCAACGGCATTTCCGGCAACGGCCTCACCTGCCCCGACCTTTGGGGCAGGCCCGGCAAGGGCGGCAGGGTATTTGACTACAACGCTTCCGGCGAAGGCAGGTTTTTGTATATCAACGTGGCCGACGATGCGGTATATGACGCGAATGAAGACTGGATCCTCAAGGTGGAATACCTGGACGAGGGCGAAGGCCGCTTCGGCGCGGACTACGACTCCAACGACGCGTCACAGACCGCAGAAGGCGCCTTTTCCGACGGAGGCAGGCTCAAGAAAACCGGCGCGGGCGGGTGGAAGACAGCGGAGTTTCTGCTCAAAGGCTGCCGCTTTGCCAACCGGCAGCACGGAAAGGCAGACCTGCGCATCTTCCCTGTTGAAGGAGACCTGACCGTAAGGAGCCTCAGCCTGAAAAAAGCCGAATGACAAAATCCGCCCCCGCGGGGGCGGATTTTGTCATTCGGCTTTTTTCAGGCTGAGGCTCCTTACGGTCAGGTCTCC
>JAGDAG010000058.1 GCA_017959625.1 Abditibacteriota bacterium
GGACCTTTTCCAGCATATGGTTCGCAGCCCTGACCACCGAAGAAAACATTATGCCCAGAACGTATCTCTGAAGCCCCGTCCCCGAGTCGCCCCGGAGGCTTTTGGCAAAAAGGCAGTCTTCCTCGGCCTTCTGCAGGCTCTCTTCGAGCCCGCCGTCCTCATTTGTGAGCCGGCCGTATTTTTCCCCAAGCCTTTTTATTTCGCCCGAAAGCGTTCCGGCCTGAGTGTTGTATTCTTTTTGAGCCTTCTCCGCCTCCTTTATGGCTGTTTCGCACTTGTCTTTGTCCGGCTCGGTCTTGCCGTCGAGTTCTTTTTGAAGTCTTTCAATATTTTCCCGGGCAGCCTTTACGCCGGCGTCATATTCGTGGACGGCATCCAAAAGCTCCTTTCTTTCCTCCCCGGAGAGCAGCAGGGCTTCCGCCTCCTCCCGGGAGCCGAAGCCGTTTTCGCCGAGCCCCTTTTCCAGAGCCCCGGCGGCGTTATCCCGGGCAATGCGGGCATTCTCCGTTTCCTTTTCCGCAGAAGAAGCCCGGGTTTCGGCCTTCGTCCGAGAATCTTTGGCGGCCTTTTCCGCGTTTTCCAAAGCGGTTGCGTCGCCATCATACTTTTTTATCGCTTTCTCAAGCTTTTTTATCTCTTTTTCCAGAGCCTCTGCGGTCTCTATCCCCGGAACCAGGGCCTTTTTTCTTTCCGACAGCCCGGCGGCGTATCCCGCCAGCGCTTTTTCCGCCTTTTCCCGGGCGGCGCTTTTTTCCTTCAGCGTCTTGTCCGCCTTTTCCTGCTCCTTTAGCTGTTTTTCCAGTTCGTCATTCTTGCCGTCCGCCTGCCTTTTTGCTTCTTCCACGGTTTCTTTTGAGGCTCTGTTTTCCGCGGGCTTTGCCTTTTTGGGGTGCCGGGTGCTGCCGCACACGGGACAGGGTTCTCCCTCCTTCAGCCCTTCCGCCAGCTCTCCGGTTATGCCGGCAATATAGGCGTCCAGAAGTTCGCCGTGCCGGGCGATGAGGGCTTTGTGTTCTTCCCGAAGCCCGTTGATAACGACGGAATACGCGCCTCTGGCTTTTTCTGCCTCTTTTTCATCTTTTTCGGCAGTATTAAACGCCTCTTCCAGCCCGGCGCGCTCTTCTTCCGCTTCGGCAAGCCTCTCGTAGGCCTCCCGCTTTCCTTCAAAAACGGCTTTATCGGCTTTGCGCTTTTCGTTTTCTTTTTCTTTTTCCCTGTGGAGCCTCAGCTTTTCGGAGGCCGCCCGAAAGGCCTCCTCCGCTTCTTCAAGAGCCTTGCCGGCGGTTTTCTGCTGCCTTTCTCTTTCGGAAAGGTCGTTTGCGGCATCTTTTTCTTTATCGATCAGCTGCCGGACTTTCTCGGCCCGTTCCGCGCCCTTCAGCCGCGCCTCGTTTCCGTCGCGCTCGGCTTTTCGGCCGTCAAGCTCCTCTATGCGTCCTTCGGCGTTATGCAGATCCCCGAAGCGGCCCGCCAGGGAAAGCAGGTCGTTTTGCTCCCGGATGGTTTGGTCATAACCGGCCTTACGGTATTCCTCGTCTCTTTCGGCTTTTTCCTTTTCCAGGCCCTCCAGCTTTTCGGAGAGCTCCGAAAGGGTGCCGCAGCCCTCTTCTTCAAGGCTGTTTTTGATGCTCTGCTGTTTTTGCTTAAGGGCATTGCGGGCAGCTTCGGCGTCCCGGAACATGATGTCGGCTATCCTCTGCCACTTTTCCTCTCCCAATATGCTGGCGAGGATCTGTTCCTTGTTATCGGGGCCGGAGGTAAGGAATTTTTCAAACTGCCCCTGGGGAAGGACCATTATCTGGCGGAACTGATCGAAACTCAGCCCGATGATCTCGGCGCTCTTTGCATTCATTTTTGTATCGACGGGGTTATCAAACAGAGGGTCCCATCCGCCGTTTTCATTTTTTATAAGCGCTTTGCGGTAAGGCGACAGCTTTTTTGTCCCGAACTTATATCCCCGCTCAAAAAGATAGCGCTTTCCGCCTGCTTCAAACTCAAACTTTACAAAAGTAGCGGTTTTTTGGTCTGCCCGCGTGCAGCGCATTTTTTCAAGCTCGTCCCTGCCGGCGCCGCTGCTTCTTCCGTAAAGAGCAAAGGTCATGGCGTCGAGTATCATGGTCTTCCCGGCGCCGGTATTCCCGCAGACAAGAAACAGCCCTTCCTTTGCCAGGTCGTCAAAATCCACCGTCTCATGGCCTTCATAGGGCCCGAAGGCCTGAAATTCGACTTTTATGGGTCTCACTGTTCCGTTTCCTCCTTTTCGTATTCCTTCAATGCAGCCCCGAAGAGTTCCGTCCAGCGTTCTTCGGGCTCTCTTCCCATGATGTCTCTGCAGAAGCGGACAAATACGCTTTCGGGATCCCCGGCGGCGTTTTCGTATTCCGCGGCTGTCATGGTCACCCTGGAGCCTTCCGCTTCAAGGCTTTTGCCGACTGTTTCCAGAGGATTCTCATATATCTCCCTGAACCGGGAAATAAGCTCCGCTCCCGCATAGCTGTCCGTAACGTCAAGACGCACGTATCCCCTGCGGATATCCTCGTCCATATCTCCCCGAAGCAGCTCCTCCCGGGTCCCCGTAAGGGTGGCCCGCTTATGGAGCAGGGGCACGGGCACGATTTTCTGCTGCCCCGTGTCCGTATCGATCAGCGTCACGCTTTTTACCTGCTTTTCCTCCCTGCCGAAGGAATAAGGCATAAAGGTGCCGCTGTAGCGGATACGCTCGCTGATCTGCTGAGGCCCGTGGAGATGCCCCAGGGCCACGTAATCGAAGCCCTCAAACACGCCGGCGCCCACCGTTGCGGCGCCGCCCAGCTCTGCGGCCCGGTCGCTTTCCGAAGTCTCGCCGTCCACTATATAGGCGTGGGCGACCAGCACCCTTTTCCGCCCCGGGGAAAAAGATTCTCTGTATTTGTCCAGCACCGCTCTGTAGGCGTCTTCCAGCGACTCCACGCTGCCGGCCGTATCCGGATAGACCGACTTTACCCTGTCGGTGGATATCCAGGGCAGAAGATAAATGTCCGTATCCCCGGAAGACACCGTATACGGCTCGGAGCGCAGGCTGCCGGCGATATACAGCCCGCTTTTTTTCAGAAGCCCTTCCAGCTGGGCAAGGCGTTCAGGGCTGTCGTGGTTGCCGGCTATCATATAGACCGGGATGCCCAGCTCCCCGCAGATATGGGTCAGGAGCTCGTCATAAAGCCCGTGGGCTTCGGCGGAGGCCACGCTTTTGTCAAAAACGTCCCCCGCTATTATCATCCCGTCCGCATTTTCCTCCCGGGCTATCCGGCAGATCTGCCCCACTGCGAATCTCTGGTCCTCCAGATAAGAACCGCCGGGGAAAGTCATCCCCAGGTGCCAGTCCGACGTATGAAGAAGTTTCATAGATCCCTCCCGTTATTTTTCAGTCCAGTATTATTATACGATTTTTTGCCCGGCGGCAATACTGCCGTTTGTATCCGGGCTATCCGTTGCGTTCCCTCAGCTGCCGCCGCTCCTGTATCCGAAGCCATTCCAGCCATCTTTTGAAGGGATACAGTATAAGCATCGTAAGCCCTGCGGTGTCCAGCAGAGCGAGAAGATAGTGCCACAATTCCATATCTCCGCGGACGGTCACGTCCGTTCCGAAAAAGGACTGCGTCTCCGTACCCACCAGCGTATTGCCCACCACAAGTATCATTCCCGGAAGAATATCCAGAAACAATATCACGGCAGCCCAGAGCAAAAACCACGAATCGCCGGATCTGTGTTTGCTCAGAGTATATTCCGATACTGTATCGTTCTCCCCCCCGGAAGAAGGCGAAGCGCCGTCGTCCGCGGCGCGGGGCGTTTCCCCGGGGGAAGCGGCCTCTTCTCTTTCCCGGGCAAGCCGTTCCTCCCGGGCTCGCCTTTCCTCTTCTGCTTTGAAATCAAGCCTGCACTTTGTGCACCAAAGCTGTCCTTCCGAATACTCTGCTCCGCATCTCGGGCATTTCATATTTTTTCTCCTTTTGCTCCGGCGCCGCCGGTCTTCCGGGTTTCCCCCGGGGCGTCCGGCGCGGCTGCGCCGCGCCGGCCTTCCTTTATATCGCAGGCACTATTTGCCCCGCTTTTTATAGTCTTTTTTGACCTCGGCGTCAAAACCGTCCAGTTCTTTCTTGTTGCTTATCAGATCAACCGCTTCGCTCATGGCGCACATGGCCAGATCGGCGCCCCGGTCGTCGGCAACGAAATCGGCCGAGCGGGCGACCCCCCGTTTTGCCGCCTCTTCCGCGGCGTCTATATTGGCGCCCATGAAGATAAACTCCCAGCCGTCTTTGTTTTTCTCTTCCACAAGCTTTTTGATATCCTTTGTGGTGTAGTCGGTGCTGGCGTTCTCCATACCGTCGGTCAAAACGAAAAACAACACCTTTTCTCCCTTTTCAACGAGCCCTTCCATGGTCTTTATGGTTTTGCCCATGGCGTCGTTAAGGGCCGTGCAGCAGTCGGGATGGTAGCTTTTTTCGGTAAGAGGCTCCACTCCCGGAGCGGGGGTCCTCACCTCGGGAAAGGCGATATGGTCGTTGAAGACGCATACGGTGTAAAGCATCTCCGGCTCCTTGTGCTCCTCCAGCACCCTGTTGAAGCCCTTTATGACCTCCGGGGCCATAGAGTACATGGATCCGCTTTTGTCTATGACAAAAGCAATGTTCATCTTTTCTTTCATAACATCCTCCAAAAAGTTTATTCCGGCCGGGCTGCGCCGGGGCGTTTCCCCGCCGGCAATTATATTATCTCACTTTCCGCGCCCGGGGTGGTCGCCAAAAAGGTGACATTTATTTTTTGCTTCCTTTTTGTCCGGAAGCTGCGCCGCGTTTTTCCGCCGGCAATTATATTATCTCACTTCCCGCGCCCGGCGTGGGCGCCAAAACGGCGACATTTTTTCCGGCCGTTTTGTCCGAAAGCCGCGCCTTCTTGACACCGCGGGCGCGATATGCTATTATTATCTTATATTAAGACCCGCAACAACGGAGGCGTTTATGGCAGCGGCCGAAAACAAAAGATTCATAACCGACAACAGAGACCTGAGCTGGCTCAAATTCAACGACAGAGTGCTGGAGGAAGCGGAAGACCCTTCCGTCCCTCTTCTGGAACGCATGAATTTCGTGACCATATATTCCACCAACTTCGACGAATTTCTGCGGGTGCGCATCGGAAAGCTGCACCACCAGGTGATAAACGACACAAAGGGAAAAGCCTTTGAAAAACCCGAAAGCCCGGGCTGCGTGCTGGAAAAAATATACAAAAAGACCGCCGAGGCGCAGCGGCGCGCCGACAGGGATTTCCATGAGATCAGGCGCCTTTTGGCCGAGGGAGACTATCCCATAAAGCACCTGAAGCCCGAAGAGCTTACGGAAGAAGACAAGGCCTGCCTGAACGATTATATGCGGGACGCGCTCACTCCCGCGCTGGAGCCCGTGTATCTGGAAAAGCACGAGCCTTTTCCGTTTATCGGCTGCAAGGAGATCATAGCGGGCTGCATCTTTTCCGGCAAAAAGACCGCCCGTTCCGTCGGGCTGGTTCGGGTCCCCGCCACCCTGGACAGAGTAGTGCTGCTGCCGGCGGAAAAAGGGATGCGGTTCATGCTGTGCGAGGAGGCGGTGCTTTATATGCTTCCGGTGATCTTCGGCAAATGGCAGATAGAAAGCAGCGGCCTGTTTTCGCTGCTGGAGAATGCGGACATATCCGAAAGCCCGGCGCTGTATCCCTGCGAGCCAAGCCCCCGGAACGTCATGGAAAAAATACTCCGGCGGCGCGATCTTCAGGGCCCGGTGGCGGCGAAGCTTTACGGCCCGGACAGCGAGCTTTTGGGCGAATGGCTCAAAAAGGCCCTGTGGCTGGACAACGGAAGGCTCGTAAGGCAGTCGCTGCCCCTCAGCATAAAGCACGCCATGGATTTCAGGTCAAGGGTATCCCCGGAACACAGCGAAAACATGGTCAATCCTCCCATGCCTCCCGTGGTCCCCTCCTGGGCGGAGGGCTCTCTTATAGACAGAGTGCTGGAGGAGGACAGGCTGCTGGTATATCCGTATTACGACGTGGACGTGTTCATGCGTTTTCTGGAGGAGGCGGCGGAAAGTCCCCGGGTAAAAGCCATTAAGATCACCCTTTACCGGGTAGCCAAAGACTCCCGTGTGATAAAGGCTCTGGAAAAGGCGGCGGAAAACGGCAAGGACGTGCTGGTGCTCTCTGAGCTGCGGGCCCGTTTCGACGAAGCGAGGAACGTGGAGGTCTCCAAAAGCCTGGAAAAAGCCGGCGCCCGGGTGATATACGGCATCCCCGAATTCAAGGTGCACTCCAAGGTGCTGCTCATCGAGCTGGGCGGCAGCGAAGAGGGCCGTTTTGTCATGCAGTTCGGCACCGGCAACTACAACGAACGGTCTGCCCGGATCTACACCGACGTATGCCTGCTCACCGCCGACGATACTCTGGCAAAGGACGCCCGGGAGTTTTTCCGGTCGCTGGAGGAGCAGAGGTTCTTCGAACGCCCTCAGGAGCTGCTGGCGGCGCCTATATCCCTGAAGCCCGCGGTGATGAAAATGATTTGGGACGAAACGGAAAAAGCCAAAAAAGGCCTGCCCGCCCGCATCTGGCTGAAAATGAACTCCATTTCCGACAAGGATATCATCAAAAAACTGTCGGAGGCCTCAACGGCCGGCGTGGACGTGCGACTGTGCGTGAGAGGCATCGCCTGCTTCATACCCGGAGCCAACGGGGACACCGCGGAGCTGAGGAGCATAGTGGGCAGATATCTGGAGCACGCAAGAGTGTATCTTTTCGGCGCCGGCGAAGATACAAAGATATATATATCCTCCGCCGACTTCATGACCAGAAACACCGAAAAGCGGGTGGAAATCGCGGCTCCCGTAAAAAGCGGCGCCCTGAAAGAGAAAATGACGCGGCTCATGGAGCTCACCTTTGCCGACAACGTGAAGGCCCGCATTCTGCAGCCCGACGGCAGCTATAAAAAACAGGAGCCGGGAGAGACGCGGATAATAAGCCAGAACGAGCTTTTCCGGCTGTAAAAAAATACAGGAAATAAACAAATGAAACTGATCTTGGCAGGTCTCCTGGGCCTTATCTTTATCCTGCCGGCATACGCAGCCGATCTGGTGCGCTACACCAAGCTTTCCGACTGCGCCCGGAAAAACGGGACCCTCCGCTCATACGACGGCGAAGCCGCTGTAAAGGGAGTCCTGAAAGCGGGGGGCTGCAGAGTGGAATACTCCGTGCCGGAAAATCCTCTCGCCTACGATATGGTGCCCATACGCTACACTATATCCGTTCCCGCCGGCAGCAGGCGGGTGATGCTGGAAAGCACCGCCTTTGAAGATGCGGAAAGGGCAAAAAACAAGCCTCTTTACGACCTTGCCTGCCCCGGGGACCTCAGTGTGAAGCTGGAATACCTGGGCAGCATGAGCGCCCACTTTGACGAATCGAAATACAAATGGCTGCAGCCGGACCCGGACAAATGCGAGCCCGTGACGGAGATGCCTCTCGTAAAAGCGCCCCTCGTCCGCTCCGGCACTGTGAAAGCGGACAGAGAGATATGGTTCCGCTTCCGCCTTACCAACACCGGGAACACCATCCTGGACCCGGAGGGCTTCGGCTCGGCGCAGTTCCTGCCCTCCCTGATGAAATTCAACCCCGACGGCTCCCGGGCATGGGATTCCGCCGCTCAGCCGGTGAACCTGTTCGAAAGGCATCTGGGGTATATCTATCCCGGTGAGAAATACGAGTTCTGGGTGCAGTTTGCCCCAAAGCTCGACCCGGGCCGCTATGAGATCTCTCTGAACTACGGCTACCGGAACCACAAGACCTACGACTACTGGACCAACGTATGGGCGGCGATGACCTTCGCGCAGCTGACGGTGCCCCTCACAATTGCGGAAGAGGCCGCGGACACCCCCGTGAAGACCTCCTTCAGGATAACCGACACGTCGGAAAAGATGCCGGGATACCTTGAACGCTTCGAGGAGTTCATGACCTCTTTCGATTATTTTGAGCCTTCGGAAAAGGGCTTCAAAAAAACGGGAGTCATGTATCTGCAGCCGGCTCCCTGGACAAAGCATATAGCCCTGAAGCTCATCCTTTCGGACCCGAAGGCCATGTCGGCGGCGTATATACCGGTAAACACCCGCACGGACCACCTGAAGATAGCCTACAATCCGGACAACGAGATGACCCTTGTGGAAGACGGCGTGGAAAAGCCGGTTTTCGTGGCCCAGGCCATGCCGGGCATGAGAGCCAATTACCAGCTGGGGCCCGACGCGCAGGAACGGATGCTGGCGGAAGCAAAAGAGATGAAGGCCCTGGGGGTAAACGTGATCTCCAACACCGCGGGAGGCTGGTGGCGGAACGATTTTTCCCACAGGCTCAACGTTTCGGGCATGGCCTACCGCTACTGGTACGAATACTGCGTGCGGGAAGCGGGGCTGAAGGCCCTGGGCTGCAGCGTGTATCCCGGCAACAACTCCGGCTCGTATCAGACCTCCAATTTTTACAGAGGCGCCGACAAAAAGGGCACCGGCGAACACGTGGACCCGGGGCTTCCCGACGCTATCGCCGACCTGGTGGAATATACCTACAGGCTTTGGGGAGACACCTGGTACACCACCCGCGACGGCAGGATGCCCATAGAAATGGAAGACAGCTGGGGCTGGATGCGATACGACGTGAACCAGCGCTACAAGCTTTCCGACAACGTCAACGCCCTGTTCGCCGGCTGGCTGAAAGCCAGATACGGTACGATCGCCGCCTTGAACAAGGCCTGGGGCAGCTGGTACAAAAGCTTCGATGAGATAGACGTTTCGCCCATAGACTCGGTCATGAGAGACAACTCCCGAAACGAACGCTACCGCCCGTCAAGCATAATAATGCGGGAATGGACCGAAGCCTCCGAAGACTTCGACCGCTTCAGGACCGAAAGGCGCATGCAGTTTCTTTCCGACGTGGAAAAGGCCACCCGCAGGTTCCTGCCCAACGCCTGCTCCTCGCTTCGCACCGAGGGAGCGACTCTTATAGCGAAGGGCGATCCCGCTTCGGAAGACAGCGACCAAAGGCACGTTTTTTACAACCAGAAACGGCAGGCCCTGATCTACGACATAGTAAAGGAGACCGGGGCGCTGAAGTTTTTTGACGATTATACCACCATCGCCTACGATCCGGAGTATTTCCGCCAAAGCCTGAAGGAAGCCCGGGAAGCGGGAGTGACCACCTTTTATCTGATGCAGTTCGACCATATGAGAGACATACTGCTGAACCGGTATTACGGCAGAGACTACACCATTCATTACGGGCTGGACAAAAACGCCCCGGAAAAGCTGGGCATGATGATACACGCCCTTGCCGCCGCCTATCCCTACTGGCGCATCGCCTACGAGGAAGGGCACGCTCCCGGCATCCTGTGGGCGGACTATCTGTGCGACGGCTTCGCCACGGAGACACAGAAAAAAGAAATAAAGGTGCTGACGGAAAACTTTCCCAAAAGAGAGATCAGGTGACGGGAAGGGCGAACCTCTGAGGTGCTTTGCGCCATAGCGCTCACGGCGGTCATCTCGGCGGAAAAAGCCTGAAACGCGAATGCGTTTCAGGCATTTTCCGGTAAGAGACCTTCGGGGGCACCGTCCGCCTTTCATCATTATAAGCAGACACAGTCTGCGCAAAAGGCGGATGAGGGGGGGCCGTATAAGGAGCGCAGCACAAAGCCACACACAGCCGGCATCTCGTAGCCTTCGCCATACGATCGGCGCA
>JAGDAG010000059.1 GCA_017959625.1 Abditibacteriota bacterium
GGCATAAATGAAGAAACCATGTCCGCCCTGGAGGAATGGCGCTCGCTGCATAAATATATGTACAACGATTTTTACCAGCTGACAGATTACAGCCTGGATACGGAAAAGAACCTGGCCATGGAATTCAACGATTATGAAAACAGGGAAGGGGAGATACTTGTTTATCTGCGTATGGGAGGAGCCGAAAGGATCTTCCCCCGGGGCTGGGACAAAAACGCAAACTACGAAGTGCGGGATCGGGACTATCCCGAAAGGACCCGCCGTATAGTCTCGGGAAAGGACGCCATGGAAAAGGGGATACTTGCCGCCCGGGGCAATGAGCCTTCCGCCGCGGTGCTGGAATACAGGGCCGTCGAAGAAGCCCTCTCCGGCCCGGAGGACGGGGCGATACTGGCTTTCTTCGGAGCAAAGGAAAGGCCCGCAGTGACCTATACAGTTGCCGACGAAGCGGAGCTGCGGAAGGCGCCGGCGCTGAAGGGCGCGGAGGCGGAATACTTTATGCCCGACGGCATGTCCACCGGGGGCATCTACGCCGTGGGGAAGGGCTTCTATGAAAAGATCCCCTTTGAGGACAAAGCCGAAGAAAACGGATGGCGGCCCATAGACAACCTGCGTTTCGGCATTTGGGTGGACGAAGAATACGGCGCCCTGCCCATGCGCTACTGGAACAGCGCCGGATTCCCCGTGACAGCCTGGGGCAGAGAGGCCGGGGGGAGATATTTCGTGTGGCTGAAGGACACCTTCGGCTTCGGCGACCCGGACGGGGCCTGGAAAAACGGCGTAAGGCGCCTGGCGGTCATAGACCCGGAGGGCGGAAACATACTGAGCGACGAATTCACCTTCTGCGCCAATGAATTCGGAAAGCTGCCGGGAAGGGAGATCCGGTTCGGCTGCTACGATACGGAAAGGACAGGCACCATATACGTTATAAGCGACAGGATATACGAAAGCATAAAGGGAGAGGGCGAAGGCCCCCTGGAAAAAGGGATACGCTGGAGGGGCGTGAACGATGAAACCGAGCTTCTCACCGACAGCGGTATAGCCCCGTGGGCCGGGGAAAAGGACGGAACGAAATACCTCTACCTTCAGGGCTCGCAGTCAAAGACCATGTCCGACAGGACCCGCCTTTACTTTTTTGACAAAGAGAGAAAGGTTTATACCTACACCGTGTTTTACCTTTACGGCAGGCACCACCGCGCCGGGGGAGACGCGCAGCCCGAAAACGTGTCGCTGTAAGCATGCAGAAAAAGGAAAAACCAATGATAAAAGCGGCTTTTTTTGACGTGGACGGCACTCTGTTTTCCCACGTAACGCATTCCGTGCCGAAAAGCGCAAGGGAAAGCGTGGCCGCTTTGCGCCGGAAGGGGGTGAAGGCCTTCCTTTGCACGGGGCGCCATATCACCGAGCTTGAAAAGCTTCCCCTGGCGGATATGGAGTTTGACGGCTATATCACCCTCAACGGCCATCTGTGCCTGGACGGGGACAAGACCCTGCTCCGGGGGATGCCCTTCCCCCAATGGGCGACGGACTCCCTGGTGGAGGTGTTCACGAAAGAGAAGAGGCCCCTGGTGCTGGTGGAGGAAGACGGCCTCACCCTGAATTTCGTCAACGATACCGTGTTAAGGGCCCGGAAGGCGGTATCGTCGGAGGCGCCGAAGGCGGGGAAATACGAGGGAAAGCCGGTGTATCAGGCTTCCACCTGCGCCACACGGGAGGAGGACGATATCGTCCGGGCTCTGATGCCCCCCTGTTTCCGCACGGCGCGGTGGAGCGAGGAGGGGGTGGACATCATCCTCGAAGGAGGCGGGAAAACCGCCGGCATCCGCTTTTTCACGGAGCGCCTGGGGATAGGCCCCGGGGAATGCATCGCCTTCGGAGACGCGGAAAACGATATAGAGATGCTGAAATATTGCGGCATCGGAGTCGTTATGGGCAACGGGCGCGACAACGTGAAGCCCATAGCGGACTACGTGACAAGCGATGCGGACGGCGGCGGCATAAAAAAGGCGCTGGAGCATTACGGGCTCATATAAACGCGGGGAGAGGAAGGGATGCCGGAGCTTTCGAAATACCATGAAAAACACGTCCGCATAACGGACAGATGGGGAAATACCCTCACGGGGGTCGCGGACCATTTCGGCCCGGATTACTGCTTGCACGACTACGGAACGGAAGAGGACTGCCTGATAATAGACGGCGTGATGGTTTTCGAATCCGATATAGTGTCCGTTGAAGAGATCGAGGCCCACGGCACGGCGGAGCTGAGGACGGAGCGCCTGAAGCTCAGGCGGCTGCTCCCGGAGGACGGGGAGGCCCTTTATAAGTATTTCGGAAAAGAAGCCGGCGGCGAGCCCTTGTTCGGCGGCGCGCCTTTCGAAACTCCGCAGGCTGCGGAACAGGCTGTGAAGCTCATCATATCCGCCTACGGCGCCGGCGGCTTTTACGCCTGGGCCATGGATTCCGACGACGTGCTTTTCGGCGCCATAGGCGCTATGGGCCGGCGGGACGGCAGCCTTGAGGCGCGGTTCGGGGTCATCGGCCCCTGCCGGGGTCGGGGCTACGCTCCCGAGGCCCTGAGGCGCGCGCTGGAGTATCTCACGGAAAACGAAGGCGCTCCCCGGATATGCGCCCGGTGCCGCCGGGACAACCTTGCTGCGCTGCGGGCCATGGAAAAGGCGGGCATGTCGCCCTGCGGGCCGGAAGACCCGGCGTTTTGCTTTTTTGAATACGTAAAAAAATGAAGATACAGCTTTCGGACCATTTTACCTTCGGCAAGCTTCTGCGTTTCACCTTTCCCACAGTAGTCATGATGATCTTCACCTCCATATACGGGGTGGTGGACGGCTTTTTTGTGAGCAACTA